>JAUILO010000209.1 GCA_030432775.1 Alphaproteobacteria bacterium | reverse complement strand
TAAGACGGTCTCTGTGCCTGCCGTGTCACAAGTGGCCACAACATCATCATCGGTATCAACATCAGATAACACAGATGCATCGACCGATAGCACGCAAGAACAATCTGCGCAGGCGATACAAGATAGTCGCGAGCAGAATTTGCTGCGCCGTAGCCGTGGCCGTATCGGCACAGTGCTTACCAGTTTTCGCGGTGCATTAACCACGGCATCAGGGACGAATGAGAACGCAGCACAAGGAAAGACCTTATTGGGTGAGTAGTGGTAATCGGTTCAATAGCCTTTGGCTTTGTGGCCTGACGCCCGAATGCAAGATAACAGAAAAGAGAAAATATAATGGAAATAACAAAAAAAAAGCAGAAAAAGGATAGGGAGAAGATCTTGTTTGATATCGATGATACCGAACAAGAACGTGCCGTTATCCAAGGCCTGCTTCGGCGCTATGCTGCAGCAAAATCAAAGCGCGGTAACTGGGAATCCTTATGGCAGGAAGCTTATCAATATGCCTTGCCACAGCGTAATAGCTTCGGCGGTTTTGGCAATGAAGGTCAACGCAAAATGGATGATCTTTATGATGCCACAGCCCTTGATGCCGTGGAGCAGCTTGCGGCCAGTTTGCTGGCAAATCTAACGCCGCCATGGTCGCAGTGGTTTGGTTTAAAACCTGGGCCTGATCTGTCGGCGAATCAGGCCGAAGCGCTCGCGCCAGTGCTAGAAAAGGCAGCAAAAACAATTCAGGCACATTTCGAGCGTTCCAATTTTATTGTCGAAATGCATCAATGCTATCTGGATCTTGTGGTGGGCGGTACGGCTGCATTGCAATTCGAAGAAATCGCACCAGGCAGTTTTTCAGCCTTTAAATTTACCGCAATTCCTCTGGGGCAAATTGTTCTTGAGGAGTCAGATGACGGTTTTTTAAAAGGCGCGTTCCGCGAAGCAGAGTTTACCTTGTCGCAATTGCGCTCACGTTATCCATTGGCGATTCTTCCGGCGCAGCTGGTGCAGAGCGGCGCAAAAGATCCGCAGCTTACTTTTAAGGCACTTGAAACCGTAATACCCAATGAGGCGGGCACATATGATTTCAAAGCGTTCTTGACCAATACGGGCGAAGCGCCGGTTATATTGAAACAGGGTAATTTCATTGAAGCACCGATATTGGCTTTTCGCTGGCTGAAATCGCCGGGTGAGATATATGGCCGCTCGCCGGTGATGAAGACCCTGCCTGATATTAAAACGGCCAATAAAGTGGTCGAGTTGATATTGAAGAATGCATCAATTGCAGTCACAGGAATTTGGCAGGCTGATGATGACGGGGTTTTAAATCCAGCAAATATCGAACTTAAACCCGGAAGCATTATTCCTAAAGCTGTTGGATCACAGGGGTTAAAGCCTCTTGATATGCCCGGACGTTTTGATGTGTCTGAACTTGTGCTGGATAGTTTGCGCGGACGTATTCGCCATGCCTTGCTGACAGATAAGCTGGGGCCTGTAATTGGAACGCGTATGACGGCAACAGAAGTGCTGGAGCGATCATCGGAGATGGCTGTGCTTTTGGGCGCGACATATGGGCGCTTACAAGCCGAGCTTTTAATGCCGCTATTAAAGCGTGCTTTCAGTATTTTGCGTCGGCGCGGTGAAATTCCCGATATTGCGATTGACGGGCGTCATGTGGAACTTGATTATCGCGCGCCGCTGGCTATGGCGCAGGGGCAGCGCAATGTGCAGAACACGTTGTTCTGGGTGTCATCTGCGCAATCAATGGGAGCCGAAGCAATGGCTTCGGTCAATTTGACGGAGACAGCTAGATTTTTAGGTGAGGCGCTTGGTGTGCCGAGCGATTTAATTCGTAAGGATTTTGGCTTTGAAGAGGCTGTGCTTGCACCACAGGCGGCACAAGAACATTTGCCAGAGAATATGCCAAAAAACATGCCGGAAAATCCGCAAGAGGATCTACAGACGGAGCAAACACAATTAAAGGAGAATGGAAATGAACTTGCGACATAGATTGCTGGGCTTACTGAAGCCTGGAAGACGGCCATTATTTGATTTTGAATTACCGCCTGCCGGGCGAGCGGAGCTATCGGATATTCAAAAATCATACACCAGATTATTTGCAACAGATGATGGAAAGGCGGTTTTAAGTCACTTGCAGAAAACAGTGTTTATTCGCGCGCTTCCAGCTGATTGCACAGATGAACAAGTTCGATATTACGAAGGTCAGCGTGCGTTGGTGGCGCAGATATTACGGCATATTGTTGCCGGGAAAACCGCAGCATAAATGCGCTGGATAATCAATTTCAATAAAGGAGAAAACGAATGAGTGATAATTTAATAGAAGAAGACAATAAAGAGAATACCGCTACGCTGGAGAAAATTGCCGGTGATGCAGTAGAGCAAATGGCTCAGGCCTATATGGTGCAAGACGAAGCGGTATCACCGCAAGGTAACGATGCGCAGCCTGTTGAAGACGTGCCGATTGCGGGTAATAAGCCTGCGAATGTTCCGGCAAAATTCTGGGACGCGCAGAGTAACGCAATACGCATAGGCGCGCTTGTGCAGTCTTATAGCGAGCTGGAACGTAAATTGTCCGGTTCCATGCCAAAGCCCGAAACCGATGAGGATCGCATGGCGGTGCTGCGTATGCTGGGTATGCCGGAAAGCCCTGATGGTTACGATGTGGATGTTAGCCATGGTTTGTTTGATGTTGATAA
>JAUILO010000054.1 GCA_030432775.1 Alphaproteobacteria bacterium | reverse complement strand
TTGGGTGTTGTGATCTTCTTGTTGATGATGGCGACTGCGTTTATGGGGTACACACTGCCTTGGAGCCAGATGAGTGGATGGGGCGCGACTGTTATTACTAACCTGTTTTCTGCTATTCCTGTCGTTGGTAAGCCGATTGTCGAATTTTTATGGGGTGGTTTTTCTGTCGATAACCCGACGCTAAAGCGCTTCTTCGCTCTGCATTATTTACTGCCATTTGTGATTGTTGGTGTTGTTTTCTTGCATGTTTGGGCATTGCATGTGACCGGTTCTAACAACCCGACCGGTATTGAGCCTCAAACAGAAAAAGACACGATTCCATTTCACCCGTTCTACACAATTAAAGATACGTTTGGTTTGATGGTGTTCTTGTTGTTATTCGTGCTTGTAACTTTCTATAAGCCGGAGATATTTGCTCACTCTGATCACTTTGTTGAGTACAACCCGCTTCAAACACCACACCATATCGTTCCTGAATGGTACTTCCTGCCGTTCTATGCGATCTTGCGTGCGATTACATTTGATATTGGTATTCCTTTTACAGATATCGTGTTTATTGAAGCCAAGCTTGGCGGCGTGCTTGCGATGTTCGGTGCTGTAGGTCTTTTATTTGTGATGCCTTGGCTTGATTTTAGCCCGGTGCGCAGCGCACGTTACAGACCGGCATTCAAGAAGTTCTTGTTGTTCTTGGTCTTTGGTTTCTTCGTGCTGATGTATGTTGGCGCTGAAACTGCGGATGCGTTGCTTGGTCCATCACTAGAAAGCAAAATACCGTTCCTCGGGTTTGTTAATCACATTCCTGTTGTGAAGGATATTCCGATGGGGTATGTCGGGCTTGCCTTTACAGCTTACCACTTCTTCTTCTTCCTTGTGGTTTTGCCGTATCTATCCAAGTATGAAAAAACAAAGCCTTTGCCGAAAAGCATTAATGAAGCTGTTCTAGAAAAAAATAAATCAGGAGCATGATTAGAATGAGACCGTTGATTAAATCCATAGCAATTATTTGCGTTATCACGCTTGTTGGCTTTAGTGCTTCTCGTGTTCAGGCTTCTTCAGAAGGCGATACACCGCTGCCAAACAAAACATGGCACTTTGACGGCGCGCTTGGCACTTTTGATAAAGCGGCACTTCAGCGCGGTTTTAAAATCTACAAGCAAGTCTGCTCAACATGTCATTCTATGAAGCAAATGTATTACCGGGACTTAACGGGTCTTGGCTATACAGGCGATGAAGTGAAAGCGATTGCATCTGAATTTACTGTGATTGACGGTCCGAACGATGAAGGTGAAATGTTTGAACGTGCCGGTTTGCCGAGCGATCATTTTGTATCACCCTTTGCAAATACCAAAGCTGCCGCATATGCCAATAACGGCGCGATGCCTCCAGATCTGTCTTTAATCACAAAGGCACGCGCAGGCGGCCCAACTTATGTGTATTCTGTTTTGACTGGTTATGAAGAAACACCTCATGACATGGAAGGTAAAATCCTGGCTGGTCAGCATTACAATAAATACATGAAAGGTCATATCATTGCGATGGCGGCACCTTTATCAGATGGCATGATTGCCTATGAGGATGGTTCACCTGAGACATTAGAGCAATATGCAGAAGATGTTTCTACATTCCTGCACTGGGCTTCTGATCCGCATATGCAACAACGTAAGCGTCTTGGAATAAATGTTTTTCTATACTTACTTGCTTTTGCTGGCGTCATGTATGCGACGAAACGTAAAGTTTGGTTTGATAAACACTAAATTAGCCGTATAATAGTCTTGACTCTTTACCTGTTTTTCTCGTCCGAGGAGAATCGATATTTCAAGCTATGAAGAAAAACGACTGGCTGCCAGAGAACTTCTGATACGTGGAAAAGTGTATCGCATTCTTGCTACACTTTTTGCAATTGTCGGTATGGTTGTTCTTGGTGTGGTTTATATCAAGCTATCTAATGGCGATATCAGTGTGGCGCTTAAAAACCCTGTTCTGATTGTTTCTTTGTTATTCACATTTCTTCCTGCTTTTGTGCTTAGTCTTATTGCGGTTAAGGCGGAGAGAAAGCTATCGGTACTTGTTGAGTCTATGTCCAATAAAGATTCGACAAAGGAAACTGAATAATGCGCGATACCCGCAAGGAGTTACTGACCTATTGGTTTGATGATATTGATCCGAAGCAATGGTTCCAGCGCAATGAAATGTTTGACCAAGAGGTTACAGAGCGTTTTCTTTCATCTTACAAAATCGCGATGCATGGATGGTGCGATAGCTGGCGCGATGATGCGCAGGGCTGCGTGGCGCTGTGTTTGTTGCTTGATCACATACCAAGGATCATATTCCGTGAAACGCCGCGCGCCTTTGCCAGTGATGAAAAGGCGTTATTAATTGCCAAATACGCTATTTCCAAAAGTTATGATGAGGTGGTTGAAAGCGCGAAGAAGAGGTTTATTTATCAGCCTTTCCTGCATAGTGAAAATCTGCAAGATCAGCGCCAATCTGTGGCGTTATTTGCAAAGTCCAGAGACTGTGATCCTGTGTCTTATGACCATGCTTGCAGGCGTATGGATGTGATTGAAAAATACGGTCGCTTTCCGCAACGGAATGCAATATTGGGGCGTGTTAATACACAAGAAGAAGATTGCTATCTTTTGTAGGTGTTGCATATAAGCGGGTTAATCTATATTATATACGGCTAACATCTTATTATTTATAAAGAAATTTTGTTCTTTGTTTTAATTCTTTGGACCTTTTGAAGGAGTGATTTTCCTATTTCTGCGACCTTGGTTTTGCTTAATATCATTGGCGGCGTATGTCTGTTACTTTGGGGACTTGGTACAGTCCGCAAAGGTGTGACGCGTGCTTTTGGTAGTAACCTGCATACGATTATTTCGCGCAGTACAAGTAACCGTGTTTATGCATTTTTAACAGGAATAGGTGTCACGACTTTGCTGCAAAGCTCGACTGCGACGGCTTTGATTATCTCCTCATTTTGTGGCCATGGCCTGATGACAGTAACCGCCGGTGTGGCTGTAATGCTCGGCGCGGATCTTGGTACTACGCTTGTTGCGCAGATATTGTCTTTTGACTTTTCGTGGCTTGCGCCGTTCTTTTTGTTCTCCGGATATTTTATCTATCGTTTGTTTAAAAACAAAAATCGTATGCAGCATGTTGGGCGGTTGTTTATTGGTCTTGGTTTGATGCTTTTGGCACTGGCCTTTATCAAACTATCTGCCGAGCCGTTGAAAACGTCGGAAACATTGGCACTTGTTCTTCATTCATTGGGGAATGAACCAATTCTAGCGGTTCTATGTGCGGCGCTTCTAACATGGGTTATGCATTCATCACTTGCGACAATTCTATTATTTGTAACGCTGGCCTCGTCAGGGGTTCTGGATGTGAATATCGCACTGATCATGGTCTTGGGGGCTAATCTTGGAGGGGCGATTGCGCCGATAGTTACCACCATGCGCGAAGGGCGTGCTGCAAGCCGTGTGCCGGTGGCCAATATGGTGATGAGATTTATAAGCGTCTTGCTCGTCTTCCCGTTTATCGGTGTCGCGCATGAGTTAATCGCATATTTTGGTGATACACCGGAACGTATGATTGTGAACTTTCATACAGCCTTTAACATAGGTGTTGTCGTCTTGTTTTTACCGGTTAGCCATATTGTGGCTAGACGTGTTGAAACATGGATGCCGGACCAGATTGATCATGATGATCCATCTGTGCCGAAATATCTTGATGAAAAACATCTTGAGACACCGTCAATTGCGTTATCGGATGCAATGCGTGAGACCTTGCGTATGGCCGAAATGCTAGAAACGATGCTTGATGATTTAATCTTGGCGCTACGCCAGAATAATGAAAAGCTTTTGAATACGGTAATTGAACGTGATGATGTACTCGATGGTCTGTATAAGGCGATTAAATATTACATGGCTAAAATCATGCATGAATCCCTTGATGAAGAGGACGCACAGCAATATATCCAAATTCTGGCTTTTGCCACCAATCTTGAAGGTTGTGGTGATACAGTTGTTAAAAGCATGGCTGATATGGCCGAGAAAAAAATCAGGAAGAAGTCTTCTTTCTCGCATGATGGTTGGGCGGAGATTAAAAATATTCACAAACATGTTCTGGATACGTTGCGCTTATCACAAAATGTGTTGCTTTCCGGTGATCGTCAATTGGCGCGCCGCTTGGTTGAAAGCAAAGATACAATTCGAGAGTACGAGCGTAAAACAAGCGAATCACATTTGAATAGAATTCGTGATGGTGTGCCTGAAACAATCGCAACGAGCTCGATCCATCTGGATATTATTCGCGATTACAGACGCATCAACAGCTTGCTGGCTACGGTTGCTTATCCGATCTTGGAGGATGCCGGTGATTTGATGACAAGGCGTTTGAAGCCAATCAAAAAATAGCCTATTCTGTTACCAAATAAAAATGTCATATATTTGATACAGTTGAAAGGAAACAGGGTCATGTCAGAAGCCGTCGCCAAGGCTGGTGATAACGCATTGTCAGCACAATTTCATACATTATTAGCAAGCTTTGATTTGCACTCCTATGCAAATGACGGGGCTGCACTTAAAGTATATAGTCCGATTAATGGCGCGCTTATCGGCAGTCTTGATGAACATTCCAAACAAGACGCGGATAAAACCATTGAAAAATCGCTCGCGGCATTTAGATCATGGCGCACTGTGCCAGCACCTGTTCGCGGTCAGCTTGTGCGTTTGCTTGGCGAGGAATTACGCGCAGCAAAAGTCGAACTTGGCGCGCTTGTGACTGCTGAATGCGGTAAAATTGTTTCTGAAGGCCTTGGCGAAGTGCAAGAGATGATTGATATCTGTGATTATGCTGTGGGGCTGTCGCGCCAGCTTTATGGTCTCACGATTGCTTCGGAACGTCCGGGGCACCATATGCGCGAGATGTGGCATCCGCTGGGCTGTGTGGGGGTTATATCGGCCTTTAACTTTCCTGTGGCTGTATGGGCATGGAATGCGGCAATTGCGCTTGTATGTGGCAATGCTGTGGTCTGGAAACCCTCAGAGAAAACTCCGTTTGTCGCACTTGCCTGTCAGGTGCTTTGTGAGCGCGCGGTCGCCCGTTTTGAAAAAGAATATGATCAAAAAGTGCCGGAAGGTTTGCTGAGCGTATTGATTGGTCAGAAGGAAATTGGCGAAACTTTATCGCATAACACTTCGGTATCGCTTGTCAGTGCGACCGGCAGTGTACCCATGGGACGTTCTGTTGCTCCTGTTGTGGCCGAAAGATTGGGGCGTTCGCTATTAGAGCTTGGTGGTAATAACGGCATGATTGTCACAGAAAGTGCTGATTTGTCGCTGGCTGTGCGTGCGATATTGTTTAGTGCGGTTGGTACTGCAGGCCAGCGCTGTACGACATTGCGCCGTTTATTTGTTCATGAAGATATTTATGATGATCTGGTTTCTTCATTAACCAAGGCGTATGGCGCTGTACGGGTAGGTAATCCGCTTGATAGTGATACTTTAATTGGGCCATTGATTGACGATGCGGCGCTTAATGCTATGCAAAGCTCGTTAGAACAGGCCAAGGACCAAGGTGGTAAGATTTTATCCGGGGGTGATGTTGTGAACCTGCCGGGGCTAGAGGGCGGGGCGTATGTTAAGCCTGCTCTTGTTGAGATGAGTGAACAAAGCGCGGTAGTGAAACATGAAACTTTCGCGCCGATTTTATATGTTATGCGTTATTCGGATGTGAAAGATGTTGTCGAAGTTCATAATGACGTTCCGCAGGGGTTATCATCATCGATCTTTACTACGAATGTTCGTGAGGCCGAATATTTCTTATCTGCTGCCGGAAGTGATTGCGGTATTGCCAATGTGAATATCGGACCAAGTGGCGCGGAGATTGGCGGCGCATTTGGCGGCGAAAAAGAGACGGGCGGTGGCCGTGAAAGCGGGTCTGATTCATGGAAGACGTATATGCGACGCCAGACACAAACCATCAATTATTCAGATGAGTTGCCATTGGCGCAGGGTGTTGTTTTTGACCTGTAATTCTATCTAAACTATTAGATAAAATTTTACATATTATTTAAGGGACTTTAAGGTTTTTCAAGCTATACTAGAACTATAAACGAAGTAGTTTATTTAAAGTTCCTCCTCACACGCAATACATACTCAACCGTAGCCTTGGCTACGGTTGTTTTTTGCCCGGATTCTGGCGTAGACTCCATTTAAAGGGGGGCGAATAGGTAGGTAGAATGGTGCTTCTATCCTATATTCTGACTGAATAGACGTCTAAAGTGCATAGCTTTTAGTATATGTTTAACCAAATCGTAAAACATACCGTGTTACAATGGGATTAATGGCGGTAAGTTTACACAGAATATATTAAATTTAATGCAAGGCAAGCAGGGTGACTGTTTGCCTGTTTTTCGCTTTATTGTAACATTAATTCGCAAAGTGCAACTGAAACGAAATTATTGTCATATATTTTTATACTGTGTATACTAAAGTTATAACCTGATCATAAGCTTTTAGAAAATATAACGGAGGTTTTCGGTATGTCACAGCAGACACTACAATCCCAAAGAACAGCACGTCTAGAATCACTCAGAAAAAGACATCAGGAGCTTAAGGAAAAGATTTCCGAGGCTCGCAAATATCCGGCCGTGGATCAAATCGTGCTGGCCGATCTTAAAAAGCAAAAATTATCAGTGAAAGAAGAAATAGAAAGACAAGCAGTACAAGCCTAGTTTTTATTCTAAGCGATTGCAAATAAAAGAAAAACGCGGTCATGTTCAGCATGCCGCGTTTTTTGTATCTGTGTACTATTTATACTGTTTTTTTTGAGTAAAACCCAAAACAATAGCAGCGATTTATTCGCCGGAGGACTGTGTTTTGCCAAGGAAGTTGGAAAAATCAAAGCCGCTCATGTCGTTGGAAGAGTTTTCGTTCTCTGCCGGAGCTGGTTCGCTTGGAAGATTTTCCTGATTCTGCATAACTTTAGCAGTACCTTTTTCAATCTCTTCTTTGCCTTTACCACTGGCTTTCAGGCCTTTTTGTGACGCAGCTTCAAGCTCGGCATATGTACATAGGCCAAGGTCAACAGGGTGGCGTGGTCGAATGCTTGCAGAGCTTTGGTGTGTTCTGTCACGAATGCTTTTGATTGTTGGTTTGGTTGTGCCAACAAGTTTGCTGATTTGTGCTTCTGAGATCTCAGGGTGGTGCTTGATCAGGTATGCAATTGCATCCGGCTTATCGCCACGTTTTGAAATTGGTGTGTATTTAGGGCCTTTTGATCTGGCTTTTACAGATGGAAGGTCATTCGTTGTCATTTTGATAACGTAATCACTATCTGCTTCGGCTTTTTCAAGCTCTTCTTTTGTTGTCTCGCCGTGTTCTACAGGGTTACGGCCAACAATGCCGCGGCCAACTTCTTCATCAGCAAGCGCCTGAACTTCGATTGCATGCATATTTGTGAATGCTCCGATTTGTTCGAACGTAATAGCTGTGTTTTCAACAAGCCATACGGCTGTCGCTTTCGGCATTAATAGTCCTGATACTTCATATTTCTTGCTCATGATCTTCAAGCTCCTTTGGGCTTATCATAACGTTGAATAAAATTTTTCTGTCTTGATCCTGTGTTACCTGGATCAAAGGTCTCCGCATTGCGATTTTGGGAAGAATACATGCAATATAATGATTTATGCCTGTAAAGCCAGAAAAAAATGCGCTTCCGTTATATTTAACGTAGCGCCGAAGCGCTTTTACGCCTATGCCCAGCTTAGTAATATCTTCCCAATATGCTGGCTTGTTTCCATTAATTCATGCGCGGCTGATACGTCTTGATAGGGTAGTGTTTTGTATATAACAGGATGTATTGTTTTATCCTCGACCAGTGGCCAGATATGTTCGCGCAAGGCGCCGGCCAGTTTTACTTTTTCCGGCAGGGGACGGGCGCGCAGGGTTGAACCGGTAATGGTGAGTTTTTTGATCATCATTCGCGCAATATCAATTTCGGCAATGCGTCCGTTTGGTGATGCGATGCTGATATGGCGACCAAACTCACGAAGCAGCGGTAGGTTTTTGGCAATGTAATCACCGCCCACCATATCCAGTACAATATCAACGCCTTGATCGATCTTCCGGCTATCGGCATATCTTCTTATTTCTTCGGCAAAATCGCTTTCCTTGTAATTAATCGCCAGATCTGCGCCAAGCTTTATACAGGCATTACATTTTTCGGCTGATCCGGCGGTGACGTATATAGTGCCGCCCAGCGCTTTGACCATCTGGATTGCGGCTGTGCCAATCCCGGATGAACCGCCATGTACGAGTATTGTTTGTCCTTGTTTGAATTGTCCGATATCAAAGATGTTATTCCATACGGTAAATAGCGCTTCGGGGAGGGCTGCGGCATCTTGGGTGGACATATGCTCTGGAACAGGCAGGCAAAGACGGGCGTCAACCGTGCAATATTGGGCATAACCGCCACCGGCGAGCAGCGCGCAGACCTTATCGCCCTTGGACCATAGTGGTGAATTGCTTTTTTCGATAATGCCGGAAACTTCAAGTCCGGGAATATCACTGGCTCCGCTTGGCGGGGGGTAATGGCCTTTGCGCTGTAAGATATCTGCACGGTTTAACCCACTGGCAACAACCTTTATTAAAACCTCACCATCTTGCGGGGAGGGGATATCACAACTGGCCAGTTGTAACTGGTCTGCGCTGCCGAATTCTTTGATCTGTATAAATTGCATCATTTCTTTATGATATTCTATTGTGTTTCATTCGCCCAGACCGTAATCTGTTTTCCGGTCAATCTTATTGGGGATCAAATCAACGAGGTTTAGAAAACGTAAAATGTTTGATGACATTGAACAGCCGCGTCATAAAGATAAATTTACACCCAAGGTGCTAGATGATTTATCTATCGACGAACTCCATGAATATATTGATGAGTTAAAATCGGAAATAGCCAGAGTGGAAAAGGATATTGATGTCAAGAAGGCCTCTATATCTGCTGCCGAGAGTGTGTTTAAAAGCTGAGACGAAACAAAGGTGTGAAGTAATTATGCGTATTGAAGAAGATGTAAAACTAGATTTTAAAGATGTTCTTATCCGTCCAAAGCGTTCAACGCTTGGCAGCCGTAAGGAAGTTGATATTAGCCGCACATACAAGTTCAAATGGAGTGGCCGTGAATATAACGGTGTGCCGATTATTGCCGCCAATATGGATGGCGTAGGTACTTTTGCCATGGCTAAGGCATTCAAGGCTGATGGCAATGGCCTCAGTGTTGCACTGGTCAAACATTACGACATTGGAGATCTTATCGCGTATTATGAACAAAACGGCAATGACAACGTCTGGTACAGCATTGGTGTTGGTGACAAGGATGTTGAAAAGCTTGATGCGTTTTTAGAAAGCAAAATTCACAAAACTGGCAAAGGTATCGATAAGTTATGTATTGACGTGGCCAATGGGTATAGCCAGCCATTTACAGAATTTGTTCGTCGTATGCGCGATAAATTACCAGATGTCACGATTATGGCCGGTAATGTTGTAACGGGTGAAATGGTTGAAGAGCTTGTTCTAAGTGGCGCTGACGTGGTTAAGGTCGGTATTGGACCGGGCAGTGTGTGTACAACACGTAAAATGACCGGTGTTGGTTACCCGCAACTATCTGCCGTTATTGAATGTGCGGATGCAGCGCATGGCTTGAAAGGTCTGGTTTGTGCTGATGGCGGATGTACTGTGCCGGGTGATTTATCCAAGGCTTTTGGCGGCGGCGCAGATTTTGTGATGCTTGGCGGCATGCTTGCTGGACACGATCAGAGCGAGATGGAAGTTGTTGATGTAGATGGTGAAAAATATGTTCAATTTTATGGTATGAGCAGCGGTACAGCCATGGATAAACATGCTGGCGGCGTTGCCGAGTACCGTGCAAGTGAAGGCAAAACTGTGCGTGTTCCATATCGTGGCAGTGTCGAGACAAGCTTGCAGGATATTCTGGGCGGCGTTCGTTCATCTTGTACCTATGTTGGTGCGGTGACATTGAAAGAATTATCAAAACGGACAACATTCGTGCGTGTAACCCAGCAGCTTAATAATGTGTTTGGCACCGAAGGCTAAGTCTTTGTGCTTTACGTTTGTCTGCTATTTGGTATGGTGACAAACTAGTTTTTTATATAGAAGGAAGAAAAGCGATGTCAGAAATTAAAGAAAGATTGAGCAATGCAACAGCAGATTGTCTTGCCAAATATGATACATGGCATGCAGACCAGAGCGAGCGCAAAGGCCGCGAAGAGTTATTAGATGCATTGCATGAGCTACGTAAGGCCGCAGCGCGTCTTGAAATTGAAATGGCGATTAGTGAACGTGATCAAATGGCGAGCAACCCGATCCCGATTCCGGCGCATCGTTCTTCGAAAAGACAGCATGGCGGCGGCGGTAAAGATGGTAACAGAGATAATTCTGCGCCTAAACCAAAGCGTTCAAAGTCTTCATCAGGCAAGTCCTCATCGACAAAGTTGAATCTAGATTCAACGCCGTCTTCTAGTAATAAAGAAGCTTCAGGCGAGTAATATATTACTATTGATAATATATGAAGTTTATAGACAGGGATCAGGGCGCGCTCTTGATCCCTGTTTTTATTTCTTCGGATGATAGCGCATCGGCCAGTCTGTGTTGCGCACTTCCTGGTCGTAGTGGCTGTTGCTGGCTTTCATGTGGTGCCCAGCCGATAAGGAATATGATTTCGAAAGTCGCTTCGATTTTTCCATCTGCGGCTGTGAAGTTTTCCTGATAATAACGTGCAGCTTCCATGATTAGCTCTTTTCCGGGGTAATCTTTGCTGCGGTCTGTAATGCTGTTGCTTTCGGCCATATAGCGTAAGTCATGCATCAATTTAAAGACATTATCATATGTGATGGTAACAATTTCTGAATCAACGACCGGTAGTGCATATCCGGCTCTTTGGAGCAACGCGCCCATTTGTTTTTTGTCGGCAAATGGCGCAACGCGCGGGCTTATGCCGCCTTTTAGCTTGATTTCGGCTTGCGTAAAAGATTCACGCAGCTCATATAATGTTTCACCGCCAAGCATAGAGCCGATAAAAACACCATCAGGCTTTAATGCACGGTTTATCTGAATAAGTGCGCCGGGTAAGTCATTTACCGTATGCAGGTTCAGTATTGTTAATACGATATCAAGACTATCGCTTTTTATGGGTAAGAATTCCTCATCGGCCTGAATAGCCGTGTGAGCGCAATGGGTGCGCGCAATGTTATAGGATAAATCCATATGGACGGATTTTGTGATGCCAGCGGTATTGATGATATCTACATGGATATTTTCATCAAAACGCGGGCCCATAATAAGGCCTAATGGAAATGTACGCTTGATGTCTTTGAGCCTGTCGGTGATTTGTTGTGCGGTCCAGTTATGAAGAAAGTTATATTCTGCATTTTTAGCGGCATAGCGGTCGCGCTTTTGCCGGATCAGCATGCGATCAAATATGCTCGCTGATGCGGGGGCGGATGACAGGGATTGTTTATTAGGCGGCATCGTAATCTTTATTGTTGTCTTTATCGTTCTTCTTTTTCTTAGCACGCTTTTTAGAAAAGGCCGAGTATGTATCGTTGCTGACATCAATATTTATGTCGGCGGCATCTGGTGAACTGCTGTGGAATGATACGGATTCAGCCGGTGGAAGCGATGTATCGACGATTTGTGCCTCGGTGATGGGGGAGGATGTCTCGGCTGCGGCCGTTTCGCCAGTTGTTGTGTTCTGGGGTGTGGCGGCCTCTGTTGTAGCGGTATCGCTGGCTGCTTTCTTGGCAGGCATTTGTGGTGCTGGTGCCTGTGTTTGTGCAACGGCGCCATCAACCGCCGGAGCTTGCGGCGCGAACATAGGTGTGGATTCGGCTTTTCTTTTCTTGCCTGATCCGCCGCCGCCAGATGATGATCCGTTGTCAACGCTGGCTGTGCTTGTTTGCGCAGAAGGTTGATACCCCCCGGATGATGATCCACCGCCGCCAGAGCTGCCACTGCCGCTGCTGGTTGTTGTGGCTGAATATTCTTTGTTGCCCATGAGGCCGCTCATATTCAGGCCAGTTTCAATTGTTGATTTATGGTCTCTGCCGTGATGCATGTTGTAACCATCCGCCAGGCTGCGGCTCATATCACTATCATACATCAGGTTCCGTGTTGCGGCATACATGAACCACGACACATCAAATGCATAGTTATATTCAAGCGCGTATACGCATGTGAGGTAGTAAATATATTTGAGCGGTGCAAATGTGACCGGACCACCAAACGGCGTTGAGGGCTGGTTTGTCGATGCCACAGCAAACGGGAATATACGTGTTGGTGTAACGCCGATGTGACAATAATAACTCTCGCCAAGTCTTGATACTTTATCAACAGTAACGCCGAATTGATCCGCGACGAATTTTTTAGCTTCTTCGATTGTTGTGACTTCTGCTGGAAGCGAAAAGCTCGGCGCACTAATGGTTGCACCGGTTCCTTGGTATCTCTGTGGCACAGGTAGGTGTTCGGTAATGACACCGGCCATAACTTCTTCTGATTGTGCATCACGGGTCAGAGGCAGGACAACAGCCTTGTTATGTGTCTGTTCGCCATTAAGGACGAATTCCAGATCGCTGGAGCGCATGCCCTTAATAGAACCTTCAACGACACCTTCATCAACGAAAACCGACTGGATAGATCGTATTTGGCCAACGCTGCCCTTTGTTTTCTTAAATCTTGAATCCGCCTCGCCGATCAAACGCATAAGTTCTTTACCGTCAAACAGATGCTCTGGCGTATCAACATCCAGTGTAAGCGGGCTATCGTTCCAGCTTTCGGCTTTTTTATCGAGCATCTGGAACAGGTTTAGAATTTGAACTTCGAGATTAGAATTTGGAATTAATCCGACTGAAATCGCATTCAGCAAGTGCTGTGCCTTGATTTCGCGAATTTTGCTGTTATTCAAAAAACCATGTGTTTCAACGCTGGAAATACGCGGTGTGATTTTATCGGTCGGCTCGGTCACGTTCAGGTAACGCGTATGGATACGTTCATCAATAAAGTCCGGCGCCGGAAAGAAGGATGGTCCTTTTTGCAGCAAGGCTTCGATAAAGGGTTTTAGGCCAAGATAGTCACGGGCAAATTTGACGGAGTCTTTATATTGTCCGGTTTCAGATTCCATGACGATTTCCGTTGGTAGCGAGATGGCCTCGGTCATATGGCCTGACCATCGTTTGCCATCAAGTGATAATCCTTTACGTGGTATGGCATTTGATATACCGCGCGGCACAGATTGCTGAACATAAACATAAAGATCACCATTACTGGCAACGCGGTATGGCAGGATATCTGTCAGCTCCATGCCACGGCTAACGATTTCATGGATTTTACCGCTAACCTCGTTACGCATGGATGTGATTTCAAGACGTCTTTCGGTCTGGCCGTTTGATGGTCGTCTTTCCTGAATAAGAACACTTTGGCCGTTTGGAATTTTTTGTGCGACGGTGATAAAGCTTGTGGGCGGTGAACCAAGCTGCGTGCCGTCATCATCGATCAGGCGGAAGCGACCTTCAAAACATTCGCGGATTTTGCTTTCGCTCCAGCAGGGGGCGGTGTATTGCACCCTGGCACCAAGACCACGAAGATTTTTTCTGAATTCGCGCGGTGTAAAGAATGTGTATTGCTTTGGCAGTTCTTCATCCCAGTCCTTACGGTTATCCTTGCGGATAATGAACTCATACGCCCAGCGATATGGCAGGCGGAATAAACGGGTTTTCGGGAAACGTGCCGGCAGTTCTTCGAGGAAGAAACCATGACAGCCAACATCTTCACTTGGTCTTGCATGTTCGGAAAACCACACAAGTAAATCAGGTTCAGACAGGTCTTGCAGCGCTTCACTGCTGCTTTGTGTATCAGGCATTTCCATCAACACGTATTTTTCAGGTGGCGGCATAGAATAGCCGTGAATAAACATGTAACCTTCATCTTTGAGGTATGAGAACTGGTTTTCCAACAGCTCGACAACAGGTTTATCGCGGTAACGCGCACTGGAATACACTTCGTGCAAGATGAAGGAGTTGATAATCGCATCGGCCGAGTTTTTCTCAAAAGTGCTGTCTTTTGTGATATCCGCAGTTTTGAACTTTAAATTTGGCAACACGAATTTGTTACGGGCTTTTGTGATTTTCTTACTGTTGCCATCAACGCCCAAAAATGTGATTTCCGGATGCAACGTTGCCATGACAAAGGTCATTGCGCCATCAGAACAGCCCATATCAATGACAAATGCGCCCGGCTCCAGCAATAGGTGGGACATGGTAAACCAAGCCCGCTTAATCGTATCTGCGGGAATGCCTTTAAGGTCTGTATATTTGGCGTAATAATTTTCAAGCGTCTTTGTGACGGGGAGTTTGAGCGCGCGTCTGTCTTCATCCTCGGTAAATGAATCCGCGGAATGGTCAGCAATCGAGTGCTTGTTTTTGTTAGTTACGCCCATTCTTATAATCGCCATTTTCTCCTATAGTTTTCAGCAGAATTATTTGCCGGAAAATATAGAAAGATCATTATTTTATTTAAGTTATATAGAGTATCAAAAAAACGGGAAAAAATGCAAGTTATAATACATAATACCAGAAGTTCATGATCAACATATAGTCAGGCGCCGGTGGGTATATAACCGGGCTATGTTGAATATGTGCTGAAACTAAATTCATTATCTGGGCAGTGTTCTTTATGCAGTGTTCTTAATAAAGTCTTATTCCAAATAGGGTTATATGCGTGTATGATTTTTTCATGAGTCTTGCGATGAAAGATACGCTACACAAAGCG
>JAUILO010000053.1 GCA_030432775.1 Alphaproteobacteria bacterium | reverse complement strand
TATAAAACATGCGGCGCATACTGTCCGCTAAATTGTGTTGATACAGATACATTCTTTTCAGCAACTTCCACATAGCGGCTATAGCCCGCATCAAGCGTGTATTTTTCAAACTGTGCGTGCGGGAAATCACCTGAAATACTTGGCGCATCATTCAGTGCATTGAACCAGCTTAAGCCGCGCACATAATCCATGCCCGCGTTCACATTGCCGTCAAATAAAATTGTCTGGTAATCTACGCCTGCCTCTAAATATGAAAGAGTTCGCGAGCTCACACTAAGCTCTTCACCATCAATAAAACTGCCCACTTTATCACGCGTCATTGTAAGATGCGCTGATAGTTTATCGGTTTGGTCACGATATAAAACATGATCCAGTGTTGTATAAATCGTCTTATTATTGCCGCTCAAATGAAAGTTAGAGCCACCGGGTGTAATTAAACGGCTGTCATAATCGGAAAAGTTCAAACCTGCTGTAAAGGTTGTGTAGCCATAAGGAACAGTGAATAAAAAGCTTGTTGATTTAGACTGCTTATCAGGATCATTAAGCGGCATCGTATATTTTTGCGTAATACTGTAAAACTCATTAAAACCGATCAGATTATCCAGCCCTATCGTTGCGCCGCTCTGGTAACGACCTGTTGTCTTAGAGCCGTAATTATCTGCAGATAAAGATAAATGCCACTGCTTGCCGGGCTTGTTATTCAAAAAGATAATACTCTCACCAGCGTTCTCACCCGGGCGCAAATCCAAAGAAACATTATTTGAGCGCAGGCGGTTAAGCTGATCTATCGCTTGCTCAATATCACGTAAATTAAGATCCTTACCGGTAGCTTTTGGGAAGAAATTACATGTTCGTAAGATACGGCTGCCTTCTTCAGTGTCTATCGCACCGATTTTACCCGCAACAATATCAATTTGCAGCGTACCGCTTGTTAAATCCTGTGCAGGCAGATAAGCGCGTGTCGTAACGTATCCTTTATCAACGTAGAAACGCGTGATGTCGGATAAAATATTCTGGATATCTTCTACGCCCATACATGTACCGACATAAGAACGGATTAAATCCTTTTCCTGCGCAAGGTTCATATGCGGTTTATTCAACAGTACAATCTGCTCAATCTGCAAACAGCCCTCACCCTGCCCTTGCGGCGTAGGTGGCTCAGGCACTTCAATATAAGTTCTGTCTTGCTGTTCTAAGGCACGGTTTTTGATATCTTGTTCACGTAGCTGGCGCTCACGTTGTAACTGATCACTTTGAGCACGCGCACGGTTAAGGTCTTCGGCTGTTTGCGCGTTTGCCGTAAACGCAACACAGACCACCGATAGAAATAACGAACAAACACCTACTACTAAGAATTTATTACTCAAATCAGTCACACTACAATAGATTTTCCTAATATACAGAGCGCAACTTACACCAACCATCCCAAAATGGACAGTTTTAATTTAAAAGAATAATTTGAAGGTACAAAGACTAAATGGTGGAGGGAGCAGGATTTGAACCTGCGTATCCCGAAGGAGCCGGATTTACAATCCGGTGCCATTAACCACTCGACCATCCCTCCACATTACAGAATGTTAAAACACGAGTGTTTTTTCATCAAAGAATTGAGATAGCACAAAAATGTATTTTTCTTTTCGTGTCAAGTGTGCAATGGATACTTCATGAAAAAAGATGATGAAAAATACAAAAAAACCTCTCGTGGCCCAAATCGCCCCTATAATAAAAATGGCAAGGGCGGCAAAACTTGGCCTAAAACTGAAAAGAAAGGCCCGAGAGTTCAGGTTGATATTTGGGGCATGCATGCCGTACAAGAAGCATGGCTAAACCATGAGCGTGAGATTAAGGCGCTTTATATCTCAGAAAAATCTTTGGACCAGTTTCGTGATGTGATCACCCAGGCAGAGCGCGAGAGAATTACGCGCCCGAAACCCCAGATTATCGACAAAAAAGAGCTAGATCGTTTAGGACAGAACACTGTTCACCAAGGGATTGCCATTCAAACAGAGCCTCTGCCGGAAATTCTGGTGCAGGATTTAATCTCTTTAACTTATAAACAGGATACCAGCGTTATTTTAATGCTCGATCAAGTCACAGATCCGCATAATGTTGGCGCTATATTACGCTCGGCGGCCGCATTTGGCGCGCATGGCGTTATTTTACAAACGCGCCACGCCCCACAGCTTGACGGGATTTTAGCCAAAACAGCCAGCGGCGCGGTTGACCATATTCCGGTCGCCTATGAAACAAACCTCAGCCGTGCGCTCGAGATCTTACAGGAAAATGGCTACCACGCCCTTGGCCTTGATGAACGCGGTGATGAGCTTGGCAGTACAACCATTCAAAAGAAAAAACTGGTTTTGGTTTTAGGGTCCGAAGGCAATGGTTTACGCCCGAAAATCAAAGATCAATGTAACCAGCTTGTTCGCCTGCCGACCGAAGGTGCTATTCAAAGCCTGAACGTTTCAAATGCAGCAGCGATTGCGCTTTATGCTGCAAAAGCTGCGCAAAGCTAGGCATTTCAAGAAAACGGACTAGTACCGACTGGGTTTAGATCACGAAATTATAACCAGGGGGTGGGCCTTTGCGCTCATTTGCGTTAATGCCACAAGCGATCATCGGGAACAGACTTGTTTGCCAGACAGGATCAAACAAGACGTTACGATCTTCCTCACGCGTAAAGAAATCAAGATAGCGATCATCACGAAATAGGCTCTGCCATTTATCATCATGGAATAGCTTGATCCAGTCCTGTACATCAAAACGGCCTTCCCCCTGCCCATCTTCGAATAAACATGTCCAGCGTTCATCCGACAATAACCCGGCATAGCTGGGGTCAGCCGCCATTGATTGCCAATTATCGCTTTTGAGGATGTTATCCCAATGCGGGTTTTGGAAAAATTCTTTCCACGGCGTATTCGCCAGTTGTTCTTCGCGCCACTGATTATGTGCAACCCAGCGCGAGCCGAAGCGGCTTTTACCAGCAACGGTACATGTCTCACAGCCAATTGTTGTAAAGCCTTTTTCAACAAGTGGATGTTCCGGTACATCGATAGCTTTAAGTGCTTCATTGGCGCGCTCACGATCATATTTTGCAAATGGGTTTACAATAATATGATTGCCCGCAGCTTCGAATATTTTGACACCGCTGCGTCCTGCGGCTTTTTGGCCGGAAATGACCAAAAGATAATTACCGTCTGCTATTGCACGATCCATCGGGAAAACTTTACGCGCTTCACAACAAAGGCTTGGCGCGGTAATCCATGGTTCCAGTCCCGGATGGCTGCTTTGCGCCATCATCGACACGCGCTCAAGGTCTGTCTGCTCCGGTTTCAAACGGTGAATATTACGCAGACCGAGCGTTTGTTTCAACGTATCCAGATAACCCAACGTTTCTTTATGAAGTTTTCCGGTATCAGCAAATAAAACCGGCATATCAGGGTTTGCTTGTGCCACAGCATCAAGAACAAGTGCGGCATCCGCGCCGGCCGAAGTCTTCGCCGCGATCTTGCCATGAAAGCGGGCATCTTTGCTCAAGGCCTGAACAAGCTCGGGGCCTTCCAGATCGCCATAGCGATCTTCAAGATCACTAACGATTGCATCGAGCGTCACAGCAGTACTATCCTGATTGGCTAACGGTTTTGGCACAGCACCCCCCTTTTTTTATTATTAACATCACCGAAGTCGATATTACGTACCGACCTTCAAATATTCTTATTCATTAATTTATTAACCTGCATATTGCAGCGCCGCATTCCATAATGCAAGATATTTATAGGCATGGCCGCTATACATGGACCGCATGAGCCAGCCACATGGGTATGCCCACATAAGCGAGACACCCTTTAAAAGTCAAATCACGAAGTACGCCTATCCACCCTCATATTTCATGCATATAGCGCCCATTTCATAGAAATAAAGGCCAAGAGCAATTTTCAATCTGGATATAACTGCACTACGTCTGGACATTGGCTGCGATCTGTTCCATTTTAAAACCATGCAAACAGCAAAGAATCTTAATGAAAAAGAGAATAACGTGACCGAAAATAAAGCGGATACGAGCGCTGCTACAGATGCGCCGATAGAACATGACGAATTATTTCTGGTTGATGGCTCCGGCTTTATTTTTCGGGCCTATTACGCGATGCCACAGAACCTGACCAACCCTGACGGCGTGCCTGTCGGCGCCGTCATGGGCTTTATCAATATCATGCTGAAACTCTTGCAAGATATGCACGCCCCTTATATCGCCGTGATATTTGATGCCGCACGCGAGAATTTCCGCAATGAAATCTATGCCGATTATAAGGCCAATCGTGACGACACCCCGGAAGACCTCAAGCCACAATTTGCAATCATCAAGGATGCCACCCGCGCTTTTGATATTCCGGCGATTGAAATGGAGGGGTTCGAAGCCGATGATCTGATAGCGACCTATGCCCGCCTTGCATCAGAAAAAGGCCAGAAAGTTACTATTGTCAGTAGCGATAAAGATTTAATGCAGCTTGTTGATGACAATATCCGTATGTTTGACCCGATGAAGAACAAATATATTGACCGCGAAGGTGTAATTGAAAAATTTGGTGTTCCGCCTGAAAAAGTCATTGATGTACAATCTTTGGCAGGGGATAGCGTTGATAACGTGCCGGGCGTGCCTGGTATTGGCATTAAAACCGCCGCTCAGCTTATCAATGAATATGGTTCTCTGGAAGAATTGCTTGAGCGTGCCGGAGAAATCAAACAACCCAAGCGCCGCGAAAAATTGACCGAACATGCCGAAGATGCGCGCATTTCCAAAAAGCTTGTAACACTAGATCAGAATGTTGATGTACCTGTCAGCATTGAAGACCTTAAAGCCCGCGAACCAGATTCACCAGAACTGGTGGCATTTTTGCAGGACCAGGGTTTCCGCACGATTTTATCACGATTAAAAGCGCGCGGCGTTGCCACAGGTGATATTAATACCTCACGTAGCAAACCCAATAACACGACATCTTCGGGTAGACAAAACACATCAAACGATGATGAAAATCATGCCAATATTGATGATCCGGCATTAAAACTACCGCCGATCACCGAGAATAAATACACATTAATTCAAGACAAAGACACACTTCAACAATGGGTCGATGCAGCCTATGAAAAGGGCGTATTGTGTATCGATACCGAAACAACTGCGCTAACCCCGCGTAAAGCCAAACTTGTCGGTATTTCGATTTGCCATACCCCCGGAAGCGCCGCCTATATCCCGCTTGCCCATGAAAAAGAGCGCGTTGATCTGTTTAGTGATGATAGCGAGGGTGAAATTGTTCAAATCAAAATGAACGATGCCATCAAAATCTTAAAACCGTTACTGGAAGACCAATCGGTCCTAAAGATTGCCCATAACGCAAAATATGACTGGCAGATCCTATATGCGCAAGGTATTGAAATGAGCCCTGTTGATGACACCATGCTGATATCTTATGTGCTTGATGGATCATCTCATAGCCATGGAATGGATAATCTTTGTGACATGTTGTTCGGTCATGAAACGATCAAATACACCGATGTCGCTGGCAAAGGCAAATCGCAAGTCACCTTTAACCACGTACCGCTTGATAAGGCACTTGATTATGCTGCTGAGGATGCAGATATCACAATGCGGTTGCACCATGTTTTAAAACCGCGTTTGGCACAGGAAAAAATGGTCAGCGTTTATGAAGATATCGAACGTCCGCTTATTCCTGTCATTGCCAAAATGGAATGGGAAGGCATCAAGGTTGATCCCCTTGTTCTCAAGAAAATGAGTGAAGATTTCACAATTGCGCTTGATGCATTGGTCAATGATATTCACGGTATGGCTGGATATGAATTTAATGTCGCCTCCCCCAAGCAGGTCGGTGAGGTGCTTTTTGAATCAATGGGTATTGAAGGCGGAAAGAAAACAAAGACCGGTGACTGGTCTACGGCTGCAAATATTCTTGATGAACTCGCTTTAAAAGGTCATAAGATTGTCGAGAAAATTCTGGAATGGCGCCAATTATCAAAGCTTAAATCAACATATACAGATGCCCTGCAAAACGAAATCGCAAGTGATACGGGGCGCGTGCATACCTCATATCATATGACCGGCACAAGCACAGGCCGGTTATCATCCAGCGATCCAAATTTGCAGAATATCCCTATTCGTACAGAAGAAGGTCGCAAAATTCGCGAAGCATTCATTGCAAAACCAGGACACACGTTACTATCGGTTGATTACAGCCAGGTTGAATTACGCCTTGCAGCCGAGCTTGCAGGTGTAGAAGCATTGCGCGAGGCATTCCGCAATAATATAGACATTCATACCCTGACAGCATCACGCGTATTTAACGTGCCGATTGATGAAGTCACACCAGATATCCGCCGTCAGGCCAAAGCTGTTAATTTTGGTATCATCTACGGCATTAGTGGCTGGGGACTTGCCAAACAGCTTGGCTGCGATCCGGGCGCTGCTAACGAATTTATTCGCAAATACCTAGCGCAGTTCAACGAAATCCAGAATTACATGGAAGATAAAAAAGACGAAGCACGCAAAAACGGTTTTGTTGTCACCCATCATGGTCGCAAATGTTTCATTCGTGATATTAACGCCAAGATGCATACACTTAAAATGGGCGCAGAGCGCCAAGCCATTAACGCCCCCTTACAAGGTACGGCGGCTGATATTATGAAAATTGCAATGGCCAGAATTGGACCTGCCCTTGCCAAAGAAAACCTATCGGCCAAAATGCTGTTACAGGTACATGATGAATTGATCTTTGAAGTTCCTATTGAAGAAATCGGGCAAACAACCGAGCTTGTTAAACAGATCATGGAAAACATCGTCGATCTTGGCGTACCATTAATCACCGAAGCAGGTACAGGCGATAACTGGGCACAAGCGCATTAATGCGCAGATACAACAAAACGCCCAGTATCCAGCCTTAGACCTTACCCCATAAGCAATACAGTCCGCAAGCACAGAGATAAAATCCACTTGTGCGGGGGGGTTTGCGCCTGTAAGGTATTTAACAATAATAAAAAAATGAAGAATAAGAACAGAGCAAGGATGGAGCAACCTCATGCCAAACAAAAAGAAAGCTGGCAGCAAAAATGCCGGCAAAAAAACAGCTGGGAAGACCGATAAACTCAAAGAAAACTTTAATAGCTTTTCGCGCGGCAGGCTTAGTCTGGAACAAGATCTAAAGATATTATACGAATACACACACCCTATTTCAGCAGCACGGCTTATCATGGCCGAAACAAACGCCAAATACGGAAACGGCAAAGATAAATCGCCACGCTATATTCTGGCATGGGTTGGCGCCGAGCAGGATGACGCCGAAATTTATCGTTATTTCAAAGACAAGAAAAAAGCCTTTAATCAATATACCACTACCGCCCAAAAACCACCGCCCACGCGTGAAGATATCCTGCATGACTGGCAACAGCAACGCGTTTACGACTGGGAAGAAACCCAATTTGGCCACATGTTATCTAATCTAGGCGCCGAACAAATGCAGCGCGCCGCCGATAAAATCGCCGAAGATTTCAACATTGACCGTATCAAAATTTCGCAGGAAAAATCCCATGGCAATAGCCACTTTACCTATAATTATTACTATCCGGGTGACCATTCTATTACGTTGGAAGACAAGCATATTGAAACGCTGTTTCATGAAGTTGCGCACGCCATTGATGGCAAAGCCAATCACAATAAATGGGCCGATCACGGACCGAGCTTTGTACGTACATTAATTACCGTCATGGATAAATATTTATTCTTTGATCCGGATAAACTTGAAGCATCGGCAAAAGAAGCCGGATTACACGTCGCCCCGCGCGACGCGCTTCCCGGCCTTCCTAAACTATCCTGAACCTAAGCACCCTAAACACTTCCAGCCTCACATAACACGGATTTTATTCGTTCATCGATGCTAAGGGGTTTCGCTTGCGCTGCGAATAAGGCATAAATTAACCAGTGACAGATACAATATCTGTTGCCGAAGTATGATTGTCTTGCTGAAGGTCAGCTTTGTCACCCTTATACCTCACCGCTTTTATGCTAGGGACCGCACAATGGAAGCTCTGTTTGATACGTCTATCGCTATATTCGTTTACGCACTGGCCTTTGCGCTTGTCTTTAGTGTTCACGAACTAGGGCATTTTGTGACCGCGCGACTTTTCGGCATCAAAGTAACCTCTGTATCGGTTGGCTACGGCAAACGCTTATGGTCATTCACCGATAAACACGGGACAGAATGGGTGTTCAGACTATTTTGTCTTGCCGGATACATACAGCTCTCTGGCGGTGATCGTTTTGAAAAAAGAAAAATAGACAGACCGGCATTTTCACGCCTATCACTTCTCAAACGCTTTCTGACTGTTCTTGCCGGTCCTGCGGCTAATTTCATACTGCCTGCCTTCTTGCTGGTTCCGGCCTATTTCTTTTTTGGGCAGCCATCATACCAACCGGTCGTTACAGCAATTGAAGCCGGGCAAGTGGCCGAGCGCGCCGGATTTAAAATTGGTGATAAAATCATACAAATTGACGAGACCAAAATTTCACGCAACCGCGAAACACGCAAAATATTCAAAAAACTACCGCCCAAAGAACTTCACGTCATCGTCGAACGTGATGATCAGGAAGTTGATCTAAATATCACGCCTTATGAAATCGAATACACCGATTATCGCGGCCAGAAAAAACATCATGGACGTATTGGTGTATTCCTGACCAATATACCCGGGCATCTTTATTACATTGAAGCTGTCGACGGCATTGAAACCGGTAATAATATCGACCGTGCGCGCGCGCTTTTAATCGAACGTTTTGACAAAGATGTTTTACTCACAGTCCAGAGCGATATGCATGAATCAGGTGTTGCGGATTATTACATCCATTTGCAAGGCAAACATAATCAGGACTTACTTGATCCGAGCGCCAAGCATTATAACTCTTATTTTACCGGCACACGCGAATACGGTTTTTACAAAGAACTGTCGTTCAAGCAAAGCCTTTCTGTCGGTTTGAAAGAAGCCAAAGATACGTTTTTAGGCGTTATCACCCTGCCATTACAGTTATTTCCGGTTGACCGCGATAAACTGCGGCCACATTCAAGACCGGCCGAAGATTATTCAATCACCAAATACTGGATATTCGTCTTCATTTATACAGCCAGCCTACTTTCTGTTGTAATCGGATATATCAATATGCTGCCATTTCCCAATATGGATGGCAGTTTCCTATTGTTTTATGCTTCCGAGGCTATTAAAGGCCCAGAATTCGTCGCACAGAAGAAAGGACTGCTCATTGCTCTATCACTCTTCCTTCTCTATATGACGGCATTGTCGTGCAATATTAACGGCGTAATACCCTATCTAAAGGCCGGCAAGGAGCGTATCGTGCGGAAAGCCGAAATGGTCATGCAAACCATGGATGACAAACACACCGCGCCAATCTCCATTCCAAAAGAAGCCGAGTAACGAGCGATTGCTCGCCGTTAGCAAGATAAAACAGGCAACTGGGCAAAACACCTCTAAACCAAACAATAAACACCTATAACGCGCTCTATCCGCGCGATTAAGGCCATTAATCTTATAAAAGTTAAGTCAAATTTAAGGTTATTAAGACTAGAATAGTGTGTAAGAAAACCTATTATCGATGGTGAACAGGCATGAACGAAACAGGGCGAACGAGCGTCAGAACATTACAGCAAGACAGCGAACAGACAAAAAGATCGAACTTTATTCTACTTTCAATGGTCGCCGCCGCCGCAATCCTTTTTACCATCCTGTGTAACATCTCTGTCGCCAATGCCAGCGAAACAAATACAGACACAACAGATATTCAAACCGTTTCCGCAACAAGCGTTGATCCGGTTCACAAGTTAATCCAAACACAGCTTCAGGCCATTCGAAAGCGCAATGCCGATCTAGCCTATTCGACGACATCGGATAATCTTCACCAAAAATACACAAACGCGCAGGATTTTTTAGGAAAAATCCGTTTCGAATACAGACCAATATATAATTACAAAAGTTTTGAGTTTCTAGATCGTCACGACCTGAATGGTGACTTGCTGCAAAAGGTATCGTTGCAAGACCATAACGGTAATAAAGCCGTGGCGGTTTATCGTTTGAAAAAAAATGTATCCGGCCTATGGCAGATCGATTCTTTCTCCGTTCTTTACGATGACGGACAAGCCATATAAACATTTAAATCAAGACGATATCTTCTTCACCGCTGTTTTCAGCGCGGTAATCTCTTTGCGTAAAGACTTCATTTCAGCCAATATTTTCTCTGAATCAGCATGCCCCTGATCAACAATATCCTGTCCCTCTTCTTCTAAATCGGATTGATGAACAATATTCATCGCATCAACGATAATACCTATGAATAAATTCAATACGGCAAAGCTGGTGATAACAATAAACGGTACAAAGAACAGCCATGACCAAGGGAAATAAACCATTGTTGGCTCGGCCACATTTTCAGACCAGCCCTCAAGCGTCATGATCTGGAACAATGTATACATTGAATCGCCGATTGAACCGAACATCGCCTGTATTTCGGGCGCTTCATGACCGCCAAATAGCTGAGTCGCCAGCACGGCAGAGACATAAAATATCAACAAAAGCACGCTTATGATCGATGTCATACCGGGAATGGATACAAGCAAGGCAGCAATGACTGTACGCATTTGCGGCACAACCGATAACAATCTTAAAATCCGGAAGATACGGAAGGCCCGCAAAATTGAAAACGCGCCAGAAGCGGGGAATAGAGAAATCGCGACAATAGAAAAATCGAATACATTCCAGCCGGCGCGGAAGAAATGAAGGCGATATACCGATAATTTAGCCAGAATCTCGACCAGAAAGATCATGATAAACACACGATCCAGCAACGCCAGAACAGATCCATAATCCGCCAAGATCTTGTCATTGGTTTCAAGCCCTAGTGTCACAGCATTGATCATAATGATGATACTAATGAACCGGATTGTATATGGATGTTCCACAAAACGGGCTATTTGCCCTCTTAAACCGGTAAATTCTATATTTTTTAAATTAACGGGGCGCACTATAATATCCTCTTATAATTTTCTTACCCTTGACGATTCACTCGCTCTTATCTAAACAAAACTTTACGCAATCGAAAAGGGGCTTTGTAAAAACATGAACGATCAATCCGAACCTAATATGCATTTTCCGGTTTCATGGGAAGAAATTCATCGTAACAGCAAAGCCTTAGCATGGCGTTTGCTTAAGCTTGCCGAATGGAAAGGTATTGTTGCCGTCACTCGCGGCGGCATGGTTCCGGCCTGTATCGTTGCCCGCGAACTTGACCTGAAGAACATTGAAACCTTCTGTATCAGTTCTTATGACCACAAAGACCAGCGCAATGCGACCATTATCAAAAAACCTGATAATATAGGCGATGGCGCCGGATGGATCATTATTGATGATCTTGTTGATAGCGGCAATACCTTTAAAATTGCACGCGAGCATTTCCCCGCAGCACATTACGCCTGTGTCTACGCAAAACCGGATGGCGCAGAAACCACAGATACATATATTACCGAAGTAAGCCAAAGCACATGGATTCACTTCCCATGGGATCTGGAAGCACAATATAGCGCACCAATTGCGGATCAAAAATAAGCATAAAACACTTGATTCTATATAGGATCTATGTGTATAAGCTGGTACTTCATAACTTATAAGTTATCGAAAGATTGCAGTCTGGCTGAGATATCGGCATGCCTCGACTGCTCAATTTGAACTCGTTTACAGGAGAAGAAAATGCCGAAGATCAAAACCAAAAGTGGTGCCAAGAAGCGATTCAAGGTTACCTCTAAAGGCAAGATAAAAGCTAAAAAAGCTTATACTAGCCACATGATGATGAACAAACCAAAATCAATGAAACGTAAAGCAAAAGGCACCACAACATTGGCTGCTCCTGATGCACGTTTGGTTTTGCGCAACTGGCTTCCATATAGCCGCAAGAAAAAGAAAACTGCGAAAGTTAGCGCAGAAGGAGGCAAATAATGGCACGCGTTAAAGGTGGTACCACTACTCTAGCACGTCACCGTAAAGTCATTAAAAAGGCTAAAGGTTATTACGGTCGTCGTAAAAATACATTCCGCGCTGCTAAACAAGCCGTGGATAAAGCAGGTCAATACGCTTACAGAGATCGCAGAAACAAAAAACGTATGTTCCGTCGTCTCTGGATTACACGCATCAATGCAGCAGCACGCTTGCATGACCTGCGTTACTCAGAATTCATGCACGGCCTGGCACTTGCCGGTGTTGAACTGGATCGCAAAGTACTTGCTGATATTGCTGTACAAAATCCAGATGACTTCAAAGCGCTTGCAAAACAAGCCGCAGATGCTCTGAAGAAAGCTGCATAATAGACAATTTAGTCTGACGAAAATGATTTCTTAAAAGCCCGGCTCATACAGAAGCCGGGCTTTTTATCTTTATGGATTTTATATGGGATTTTGTTGAAGAAACAGACAACAAAGAAGACACATAAACAGCAAAGCTTTGCTTGTATCCTGTGCATTCATCTGTAAAATCAACAAAACTTAATTTAAGGAAACTCTGCGGTGCATTTGACTAAAGATGAATTTTTAAATCTAGCGCAAAAAAATCTCACCCTGATCGGTATGTCCGGTCTTGGCAAAACAACGCTGTCTGAAATTCTGGCTGAAGCGGGGTGGTTTCACTATTCGGCCGATTACCGCATTGGCACCAAATATCTGGAAGAACCAATACTGGATAATCTGCGTACAAAAATCAGAACTATTCCTTTTGTAGAAAAGCTTTTGGATTCAAAAACAATCGCCGTGCAGAACAACATTACCATTGATAATCTACAGCCTCTATCAACCTTCATAGGCCAGACAGGCAACCCCGAACAAGGCGGACTATCTTTACCGGAATTCAAAATGCGCCAGAATTTATATCGCGATGGCGAAATTGCCGCGATGCATGATGTTCCAGCCTTTATCGAGCGCGCGAATCAAAAAGGCCATGATCATTTTGTCAATGATTCAACAGGCAGTCTCTGCGAACTTGGTGACCGTGCAGTCCTTGAAACACTCGCAAAACATAGCGTCATCATTTACATCGAGGCCACCGATAAAGACGAAGAAGAATTGATCAAGCGCGCCTTGGCCTACCCCAAACCGCTCTATTTCCCGGCTGAGTTTTTAGATCAGTCCATCACTGAATATATGTCAGAAAAAGAGCTGGAATATATCGCCCTGATTGATCCGGATGATTTTTCCCGCTGGGTCTTTCCCAAACTATTCCGCAATCGTATTCCAAAATATAAAGCGATTGCCGATGAATTTGGCTACAGCATTTCTGCTGATGATGCGCGCACAATCAAAACAGCGCAGGACTTCATTGACCTTATCGCCAAAGCCATAGATAGCGCGAATAATATACAAGGAGGCCTGCAACATGCCTCTAGTTAGTAATTCGGCACTGCCATCCTATACACGCTTAAAAACAGAAGGCCAGACTATCCTAGCCCCTGACCGTGCGTTAACACAGGAAATTCGTGAACTGCATATCGGTATTTTAAACATGATGCCTGATAGAGCGCTTGAGGCAATAGAGCGACAATTCCTGCGCCTGATCGGCAATAGTAGTTTGATCGCGCAGTTCCATGTGCATTTTTTCAGCCTTGATACAATCGAGCGCACAGCCGATATCAAAGAACATATCGACACATTTTACGAGCCATTTGAACAAATCAAGGAAAACGGCCTTGATGGTTTAATCATCACCGGCGCCAATGTTTCCCAGCCTGATTTATCAAAAGAACCTTTCTGGGATGATTTATGCGCAGTGCTTGATTGGGCCGATCAGAATGTCACTTCGACTATTTGCTCGTGCCTTGCAACGCACGCAGCTGTCGAGCATTTATACGGCATCAAACGCACACCAATGGATAAAAAGCTGAGCGGATTATACGAGCATTATAAATCAGACCGCGAACACCCGTTATTACAAGCGGTAAACACCGAATTCGCTGTCCCTCATTCCCGCCATAACGAAATTACGAAACAGCAACTTCTTGATGCGGGATGTCACATTATGGTGGAAAGCGATATTGCGGGCGTGCATATGGCAACAAGCCCTGACCGGTTTCGTTTTCTGTTTTTCCAAGGTCATCCGGAATATGACACATACAGCCTGCTTAAAGAATATAAGCGTGACATTCATGCGTTTGTTTATGGCGACCGTGAAAGCTGGCCTGACCTGCCGGAGAATTATTTCAGAGATCAAAGCGTCGCCATTTTGGAAGAATTTAAAACACGCTGTTTGAGAGCGCTTGAAAAAGGCGAGGAAATGCCTGAATTTCCTGAAGAACTGATTTTAGAGCGACTATTTAATATCTGGCGCGACACGTCGAAATCCATTATGAATAACTGGATCGGTAACACCTATCAGATCACAGATGTTGAGCGCACAAAACCTTATATGGAAGGCATTGACCGTGATGATCCATTGGGTATAAAAACGAAGACAGACATTTAAAAAGCGCGCAGTACAGGCCAGAAATACAAGCCCAAAGCACGAGACGAGCCAAAGACACAAGACAAGAATACAAGACAGACTGACAAAATAAAGATGGAAGACATGACAAACCAAATTGCCCAACTTAAAGACGAGCTATTCGCATTAATCGATACCGCCAATGATCTGGATTCACTGGAACAGGTTCGTGTCAGCACGATTGGTAAAAAAGGCAAGATTACAGAGAAAATGAAAAGTCTGGGTCAGATGGATCCGGAAGAGCGCAAAACCACTGGACAAGCGCTAAACCAGCTCA
>JAUILO010000208.1 GCA_030432775.1 Alphaproteobacteria bacterium | reverse complement strand
GCACTAAAAAGCTAATGAGTAAAGCTAACGCGTTAAAATACATATCATATTAAGGACACTTTTGATGACAATCACCCGGTTTATATTTGCTTTTTCTTTTGTTGCTGTCACATTGGGAGCAACTGCCCTGCCCGCTCTATCACAGGATAAGCGTATGGCTGGCGAAAAATCACAGCAAGAAATTCAAAGTACAAGCGAAACATATAAGCAACTCAAGCTTTTTGGTGATGTCTTCGAACAAGTCCGCGAAAAATATGTTGAGGAAGTGACCGATAAACAACTTATCGAAGCTGCCATTAACGGCATGCTGGTCGATCTTGATCCACATTCGGCGTATCTGAATGAAGATGAATTTAAAAGCATGCAAATCCAGACACGCGGTGAATTTGGCGGGCTTGGTATCGAAGTTACAATGGAAAACGGTTTTATTAAAGTTGTCTCTCCTATTGATGACACACCAGCTTTCCGCGCCGGCATGAAGGCTGGTGACTACATCACACATTTGAACGGCGAACCTGTCATGGGTCTCACATTGAGCGAAGCTGTCGATAAAATGCGTGGACGTATTGGCACCTCAATTGATTTGACTGTACGCCGCAAAGGCGAAGCCGAAGCGCTTGAAATTACAATCACGCGAGATGTTATCAAAATCAATCCGGTTAAACACAAGCTTGTTGGCGACAATATTGGTTATGTTCGTGTCACAAGTTTTAACCAGAACACTGACCGTGCCGTTAAAGATGCGGTGAAGGATCTGAAGAAAACAATTAAAGGAGACATGCTTGGTCTTGTTCTAGACCTTAGAAACAATCCTGGCGGTCTACTGGATCAGGCAATCGCCGTATCTGATCTATTCCTTGATAAGGGCGAGATCGTATCGACAAGAGGACGTGACGAGCAAGACACCAAACGTGACAATGCCACATCAGGCGACATTGTTGATGGATTGCCTATTGTTGTTCTTATTAATGGTGGCTCTGCCTCTGCATCGGAAATTGTCTCCGGCGCGTTGCAAGATCATAAACGTGCAATTTTACTTGGAACGAAATCTTTCGGTAAAGGTTCTGTACAAACAGTCGTGCCGCTTGGTGGACATAGTGCGATGCGCCTAACGACAGCGCGTTACTACACACCGTCAGGACGTTCAATTCAAGCTAAAGGTATTGAGCCGGATATTACTGTCGAACAGGCATCTATCCAGACAATCGAGGATAATCGTTTCCGTGAATCTGATTACCGTGACGCTCTGGATAATGCCCCAAGAGGTAAAAAAGACCCGAAAGCTGTTAATGATAATTCTGGAGAAGATGAGAAAGAGCCTGCTGACTACCAATTAGAAAGAGCAGCAGATCTTATTCGCGGCCTATCGATTTATAGCGAAGGTCATGCCACCAGTAATGAGGTAAACAAGTAATAATATGGACGCTGTAAAACAACGCCTAAGCCATATCAAAGCGCATTTTTCAAAGAAAATGTTCGTAAAAGGCTTAGGGGTTGTTTTTGTTCTATATGCACTTGTCTTTACAACTGTATTCTTTACCAAGGACGCTACATACCAAAAGCATTTAGATAAGCTTGCGAATAAAACAACTACTATCAATGATCTGCATGCACCGTCAGTAGATATCGAACATAGTGGTGAAACACAAACAAATGCGCAGGTGATAAATCAGGATAACCAGACCGTTATTAACAAGAAATATCCGAATGCCAAACCACTGGACGCCGTTCCAGTGGCCGGACTGTATCAGGAAACACCGCAAGGCTTAATACCCATGGTGCGCGAAATTGATAAACTGACACCATTTAAGGCCTATAAACGTCCATTTGATATGAAGGCCGCCAAGGGTAAAAAGATTATTTCTTTAGCGATTTATGATATCGGCCTATCACAAATTGCATCCGAATCCGCCCTGCGCTCTATGCCGCCGGAAATCTCCTTTATTATCTCGCCCTATAGCCAGCAGCCAGATTTATGGACGCGGCAGGCGCGCTCTTACGGACATGAAACATGGCTGCCGCTTACTGTGGAGACAGATACATTCCCGCGCCATGATGTTGGCCCGCATACAATGATGATTCAATCAACACAGCGCGAGAATATGCGAAAGTTCAATTGGCTGCTTAGCAGCGGCGTAGGCTATGCCGGATTTGTATCACCATATAATGCACGGTTTCTTGATTCTCTTGGCGATGCACGGCCAATTATTGAGGATATCGCAAAAAGAGGTCTGGCACTTGTAAATGCCTCCAGCTATGGCAATGAAACCCTGCGAAGCACATTCCTGACCATGAATGCGCCATATGCAGATGCCCCGATCTGGATCGATATTCCCGAAAGTCAGGAAAACATCCGCAGCAAATTAAAAGAAATTGAAGATAGCGCCACAAAGAACGGGTATGCTGCAGGTATTTTCAACCCGGTGCCGGTCAGCTATCAGGAAATCTTGAAATGGGTGGAGACACTCGAAGAAAAAGGATTTGTGCTAGCGCCGCTATCCGTTCAAACCCAGCTCTAAACTTACGCGCAATAAATAGATATCCCTATGACACAGTCAGACAACACATCCGATAATATTCCCCAGAACCCTACTGATTACAATAATGGCAATAAGCACGATACAGATATAAGCAAGCTTCCCTACCGCCCATGCGTCGGCATTGCTTTGTTTGACCATGAAGGAAAAGTCTTTGTCGGCGAACGTATCGATACGCCTGGTAGCTGGCAAATGCCGCAAGGCGGTATTGATGATGGCGAGGACATAC
>JAUILO010000052.1 GCA_030432775.1 Alphaproteobacteria bacterium | reverse complement strand
ATGACAGGTAACGACCCTTGAAGTAATAAGGCAGTTTGCGCCGTTTCAATGGGTGAGGCGGGGCGCAGAACCAGTAATTCTGTTGGCATACGATCCAGGCGTTGCCGGGCAAGAATAAAATCAGCCATTTTATAACGCTCTTCATCAATATTGTCATTGAGCTGCTGGCGCTGTGCCGTTAGGGAGGATATGTTTTTCTCGATTTTCAGCAAATCTTTTTCATGACTTTGAATTTCCGCACTGATAATGCGTAATTTTTGCTGTGTATCTGTTAGGGATTTTTCTGTATCGCGCAGCTGGGTTTCCATCTGGGCTTTATTCTGCTTCTGGGTATCCATATGAAGTTGTAACCCTTTAAGCGCATCGGTCTTGCGCGCAGGCACTGGAACTTCTTTGGCGGCTATGGCTGCTGAATTAATGAATATGAAAGTGAACAATGCAGTAATTACGCCCAAACCAAATAGGCGCCAGCTACGGCCGGCATGCTGTAGCGCGGGCAAGTTATTATGTCTGTATTTAAAATATAGAATGTCAGTAAAGTTCTGCCGCATTATAATGTTTATTCTTTGTGATAGGGGTGTCCCGCAAGGATCTGCTGGGCTCTATAAATTTGTTCTAATAGCATAACGCGAACAAGCATATGAGGCCATGTCTGTTTACCAAAAGATATCACATAATCCGCTTTTTTTCTGACGTTATCGGATAATCCCTCTGCAGCGCCGATGATAAATTGGACTTCGTTTTGGCCTTGTAGCTGTATTTTCTGTAGCCGTTTTGAAAAATCAACACTGGATAGCTCTTTTCCGCGCTCATCCATGACAATAAGCGGTACGCCTTCTTTGTACTTTTCGAGGATTTTTTCTTCGGTGTTTTTGCTTTTGCGTGCATCGATTTCATGCAAAGTCAATTTCCAGCGTAACCTTTTGCTGTAATCAGACCATATTTGGAACAAAGGCCCCGATTTGGCCTGTCCTGCGGCGATGATAGTAATATTCATAGCAGTTAAGCCTTGGCGGGCTTCCCGGTAAGAGTAGTGACAGCGATCTGTAAGCGGCGTTACAGTGTTGTATTGAATCTTTTGTTATACAGCGCTTATGTTGTCACGGTTATGGGTAGAAAACTTATAAGCGTCAGCACCATTAAGCCACATTTTTTCTATATTATAGAACTCGCGGACTTCCGGTCTGAATAGATGTATAACAGCATCCCCGACATCAACAACAACCCAGTTACATTGATCTGTACCTTCGATCAGAATGTCTTTATAGCCCAGGGCTTTTAGACGAACTGACAGTTTTTCAGCAAGAGCGGCAACCTGACGAGAAGAACGGCCAGTCGCAATCACCATGAAATCTGCTAAGGGCGTTTGATCGGTAAGATCAATCGTTACAATGTCTTCGGCTTTGTCAGCATCAAGGGATTCTTCAATAATCGCTTTTAGCTTCTGTGAGCATCCTTGCTCTGTTGAGTATGTTTTGAGAATGAATAATCTCCTTTCAAGTTAAAAAGTTTTCATAAGATACGCAAAAGCGCCACGACTTTCAAGCATCGTGACGCTCACAACATTAAAGCATTCGAAGGTTCTTGCTGCATGTACGCTCATTAACGCCATACACCCTCTCGATCTATAATAGTGAAGAAGCATATCCTCATATCTTAATTTTACGCCTATTAGGATCGATTCGCAAGGAATCTCGCTGATTTATATAAGAGGTTTTATGCTGTGCATCGCGGTAAGTGTAGGTTTTAACTAGCTATTTCTTATTTGGGTCGAGCTAATAAACATCATTTTTCGCTGTTTAATCCAGTATGTAGTCAGAGGTGACAGGTCTACATATTCGGCACGATCCAAAACATGATGTTTTTGGTTGCTAAGTAATTTAAGAGGGCATGATTGAATAAGGTTCTGTGCCGGTGGCCGTGCAATATGCACGGTTGTGACCATTTTCAATATATCTTGCCAGCGGTCCCAGCGATGAAAGGATAGGGCGTTATCCATTCCTGTAATAAAGGCAAACTCTGTGGCTGGAAAATGGCTGCGTAGACTGCAAATAGTGTCATAGGTGTAATTACTGCCAAATTGAGCTTCCAAATCAGTGACCAAAATACGCGGATGGTTTACCAATTCATGGCATTGGCGCATGCGATCCTCGTAATTTTTAAGATCAGACTGCTTTTTTAAAGGGTTTTGTGGTGTAACCAGCCACCATATGGCATCCAGCTTAAGCGTGCGCATTGCAATCAGGCTGATATGAACGTGTCCTTGGTGCGCAGGGTTAAAAGAGCCACCCAATAAACCAACGCGCATATTTTTCCAAGGCATGCCGTTTAACAGATTGGGGGGTGAAAATGACATGACTCACTAATTTCTAGTAGAAATATATAAAATATTTGATGGTAACAGTAATGCTCCGAATAACTATAGCGCCTGCATAAAATCGGCAGAAGTCATTTTAGTTGAGCTGGCCTTCAATGTTCTTGATCGTTGCATCAATAAGTTTGTTATTGGCTGTTTTGTTCAGCTTTTCATTGATGATTTCCAATGTCGCACGAACAGACAATTCAGCAGCGTGTGAGCGTATTTCCTGAATGGCATCTTCTTCCATGCGGTGCAAACGTGTTTCCAGTTGCTGTTCGCGTCTGACCATCGTTTCCTCAAGATCAATTTCGGCTTGCTTCTTAATCTTAATGGCGTGTTCTTTGGCTGTTTTAACGATACGCTCAGCTTCTTGTCTGGCGTCTTTTTGCTTGCGCTCGTACTGTGCCAGAAGTTCCTGAGCCTCGATACGGAGGCTTTCCGCAGTTTCAATTTCCTTGCGTACAGTCATAATGCGGTCATCAAGCATGGCGATAAATTTGTCTTTGCCTTTTTTATAAGCAAAAACTGCGAAGATGCAGAATGAAAGTAGTACCCACGTACCGGTATCTTGAAACAGTTCTAACATTATGCGGCCTTCTTACTATTGCTAAGAGCTTCGACGACTGTTTTTGCGTCATCCAAATTTGTGGCAATGCCAACGATTTGTTCTGCTGCGGCGCTAGCGATTTCAGCAGCAATGGTATTCATTTCTTCCATTGTCTCTTTCTTCGCTTTTTGAAGTTTATCTTCTAGCTCTTGAATGCTGAGTTTTGACTTTTCAATGAAGAATTCATTTTTATGCTGTGCAGTTTCTTGAATTTCTTCATGCAGATCGTAAATAATCTGTGCAGATTCCTTACGCGCTGATTCCAGACCGTTTTCGTATATTCTTTGTGTTTCTTCTGCTTGTGATCTTAATGATTCAGCCTGTTCCAAATCGCTTTGGATGTGATTACGTCTGTTTTCAAGAACACTTGAAATTTCAGGTAATGTTTTCTTACTGAAGAATACATAAAGAAATGCAAAGCAAACAAATAACCAGAATAGCTGGCTTGGGAAGTATTTCGGATTGAACTGTGGTAATCCTTCGGATTTTGCGTGTCCGTCTTCATGCCCGGCAGTATTTGAATGTGCTGCGTCATGATGTGAACCATGTGCGTCATTCATTGCATCGTCCATGTGATGGGTATCAGGAAGATCGTCTAGATCATGCGATTGTTTTTCGCTGATAACAACAGGTTCCTGCATATATTCAAATTGATCATATTCGTCTTGAAGATCAATTTGCTCGTAATCTGTAGAAGCAAAAGCACGGTTATTGTTCGTTAACGAGACTAATAACATGCTAGCGGCAAGCACAAATATATATGTGCTTACGCGCAATGAATTTAGCTTTTGCATTCTAAGACGACCCATCTGAAATTTCACTTCTCGTAAGAACCGTAAGGTTTAGCTGAACAAGATGATGAGTGAGATAACCAAAGCAAAAATAGCCAAGGCTTCTGTCAAAGCGAAAGTCAGGAAGAATTTCTTATCAAGAGTTTCTGAAGCAGTCGGGTTGCGACCTACAGCATCGTTATAAGATGCGAAGATGTTACCAAGACCAATGCCTACACCAAGAATTGGGAAAAGTGCCAATGCTGCAGCAATAAGTTTAGCGGCTTCTAGTTCCATTTTAAATATACCTCTTTAGTTAGTTTTCGTTAGTTTAAGTGAATGTTTTGTTTAAAACCCAATTTTCTGTTTTTGTATCAGAAACCTTTGTTCGTGATCCTACACAATTAATGGTGAAGATCAACAGTATCTTTCAAATATATGCATGATAACACAGCGAAAACATAAGCATGCAGCAGTGCAATCAAAATTTCAAAAGCGATCAGAATAGAGTTCACCAGCATTGGAAATGCGCCAGCGACATAACCGAAAATACCTATACCTTCAATGCCGATCATAGCGACACTAAATCCGGCAAAAACTTTTAAAATCAAGTGGCCGGCCATCATGTTCGCAAATAAACGAACGGCAAGTGTAATAGGTCTGGCTAAAAATGAGATTATTTCTAGTGGAATAACCAAAAGTAATAGAACAAACGGCACGCCCGGAGGCGCAAACAAGCTGAAGAATTTAGTGCCGTTTTTAACGATACCGATAACAATAACAAGCGCGAATATAAACAGTGCGAGAGCCATTGTTACAATAATATGGCTTGTATATGTGAATGAATAGGGAAGCATACCCAGTAAATTACCAAGTAGCACAATAACGAATGTTGTAAAAATAAGCGGAAAATATCCGCGGCCCTTAGAGCCGATATTCTCGCGGATCATATTTGCAACAAATTCATACAGCATTTCCGACAAGGCCTGAAGTCTGCCGGGAACAAGTGCCTTGCGGCGCATGCCTGCTGTTAATGTAACGGTTGAAAGAATGGCTGCTATGAACATCCACAAGGCAGAATTGGTAAACGATAGATCGACCCCACCGATATCAAGTGAAAACAACATGGGTTGGATTTCAAACTGGTGTAAAGGATCTGACACGATCTGCCTCTCTCTATGTCATTCACATATATAGTCTTTTTATTCTACATATGCTTTGTTTTACGCTTACCTGAATCACTGTTTCGTGTATTCAAAGGTTTATTACCTGCTTTTGTGCGCTTTGGCAATGGCTTTTAGCCTGTTAAGCCTTAATTTTTTAATCTTTATCACTCTTACCGCGATTATCGATGCCTTGCGTGATTTTATATACATTAAAAAATCCACTGCCCATCCCCAATAACAGAAAAATAATCAAAAATAGAGGCTTTGTCCCCAGCCAAGTGTCGATATGATACCCTATAAAGCCTGCCACGAGAATAGGGACGATTAATTCGGCGCCCGCCCGCATACCATCGGAGATGTTATTTGATTCTGAATCATCAGCATTCCGGCCTTTTTTGCCATCAGTAGTTTTTTGAAAGTCTTTGATTTTGTCTTCTAGTGTTTTCAGGTTGTCAGGCTGTTTGCTTCCGGAAGCTTCTTTAACCGGGTTATCGTTGCTAGGGGCTTTTGGGTCTTGATTGTCCTTATTCATAACGATCTAAGCCTGTGCCTTATTCTGCAGCTTCAAGGAAGTCGATTTGCTGGTTCAAATCAACAGATACCAGTTTGGATACGCCTTTTTCAGTCATGGTCACGCCGTATAGTCTGTCCATGCGCGCCATGGTCAGTCTGTGGTGGGTGATAATCAGAAATCGTGTATCGCCTTTCTCTGCGTATTCTTCCAAAAGATCACAGAAACGGTCGACATTTGCATCATCCAGCGGCGCGTCGACCTCATCCATCACACAAATAGGTGCGGGATTTGTCTGGAACATCGCAAAGATCAGGGCGAGGGCGGTTAGTGTTTGTTCACCACCGGATAATAGAGATAAGGATTGCAGTGTTTTGCCCGGAGGCTGCGCATAAATTTCAAGGCCGGATTCCATCGGATCTTCGTTCTCGATCAAAGATAAATGCGCTTTACCGCCTTTAAACAGGCGCGTGAAGATTGTGCGGAAATGTCCGTTCACGTGTTCAAAGGCGACATTCAGGCGCTCTTTTGCTTCGGAGTTGAGCTTCTGGATTGCCTCGCGAAGTTCTGCAATGGCTTCGGTGAGGTCGCTGCGCTCTGTTAAAATTGTGCCCAGTTCTTTTTCAAGTTCCTCGGCTTCTTGGTCGGCGCGCAGGTTCACAGGGCCAATGGAATCTCTGTTGCGTGTGGCTTGCTCACGCTTTTGTTTAAGCGGCGCAAGTTCTGGCAGGTTTTCCTGATCAATCTTGGCCTGTGCAAATAGTTGCTCTGGCGTATAATCAAATTGTTCGTTAATGCGCAGTTTAATAGCATCAAGGTTTTTCATGCGCTCTTCAATTGTGGCTTGTGAGTGCGCTCTTGTTTCTTTGGCTTCGGCCAGAAGGCTCTCGGCATCTTTAAGTGCTTTTGTTGTTTCGGCTAGCTCTGTTTCAAGGCGTGTCAGCGTGTCCGATGTTTCCGCTCTTTCGGCTTCTTTTACGGTAATCATATCAAGAAGTTTTTCAGTCTCGATTTTGATATCCTTCGGACGTTCCTGCAAAGCCTGCAGGCGCTCTTTCAAATCTTCTTCACGCTCACTCAGCTCTTTAACGCGCTCTTTACCACGAATAACGCGGTTTTGAAGGTTCACGCGTTCATCACCAATCGCCTGTACGCGTGCCTTGCGACGGCTTTGTTCTTGCTGTGCAATGTCATGGTTCTTAAGGGCTTCCTGATATTGCTCACGCAGCGCCGATAATTTATTTTTGGCTTCCTGACGCTTTTCTTCGTCAGCATCCAGCGATTTTTCATCCATCTCGCCAAGCTCTTGCTTTTGTGTGTTCACAGATTGTGCAAGCTCTTTTATATCAAGTTCGGCAAGGTGCAGCGCTTCTTCAAGCTTGGCAAGCTCGGCATTCATTTCCGATCTGGCTTCAATTGTTGTATTGAGCTTATATCTGTTTTCTCTGGCCTCGCGGTCTGTGCGCTCTAGTTTTTGTTTCAACTCGTCGCGTTCTGTTATTCTACTGCTTAGCTTTGTATCTGCAGCGTTAAACGTACTCTGTGCTTTTTCTGCGCTTTTCTCGATTGCAGGAAGCTGTTTTTGCAAATCGGCAAGCTGGTTCTTTTGCTTAAGCTGTACACTATGACGGTCAGATGCCTTTGACTGGATCACAAGACCATCCCAGCGCCAATATGTACCTTGCTTTGATACAATAGATTGCCCCGGTTTCAGTTCTTCCCAAGCTTTATTTCCGCTTTCATCGTTATCAACAACACCGATTTGTTCCAGAGCAAGCGATAATTCCGGTGGCGCTTTTACGAATTTCTTGAGGGGCTGAACGCCGTTTGGCAGTGAAGGGAGGTCGACAGCCTTGGCTGGTGTCTTCCAGCTCACAGGAGCTTCTTCGTCCAGAGAGCCTAACAATGAATCGCCAAGGGCGCGTGATAATGCGGTTTCAAAGCCTTTATCTGTGCTGATGTCGTCCATAATGGGTTTGAACTGGTCTTCAGAGTAAATGTTAACAATAGCTTCTAAGCTACTGATTTGGCTTTCTATTTCGTATTTTTCTCTTTCAGAGTTCTGGCGTAATTCATTGGCTTGTTTCTTTTGTTCCTCAAGCTTTGTGATCTCTTCATCCAGCACTTTTAATGCGCCAAACTGTGTCTGATAGCTTTTTTCAATTGCCTCAACATCGATTTTTAGCTTTTCAATGCTGATTGTATCGGCTGAAGATTCTTTCTTGGCTTCCAAAGTCTGGGATAGCTGCGCAACGCGGTTTTGCAATGAGGTCAGCTTATTTTCATCAGAGGAAATCTGGTTTTCAAGGCTTTGCCTGTAGGCCTTTCTGGAAACGTAATCTTCCATAAGAGTGTTATATGTCTCTTCTGCGGCGTCAACTTTCGCGCGCAGCTCATCCTTCAGGGTTTCTTTGCCTTGCAGCTCCTGATCTTCTTCTTTTTGTTCTTTTAAAATGACGCTTTCTTCTGCATTCATACGTTCGAGCGATTTTGTGTCATCTTCAAGGCGTGTCTTGCTGTCTGTGCGGTCTAATTCAAGCTGTTCCAACTGGTCTTTGATTTCGTCAATTTGTGTGGACAGGCGCGTTTTTTCATCTTCAAGGCGTTGCAGTGCCATTTTCTGGGTTTGCAGCGCAGCCATTAATTTTGCGTCATTATGGCGCAGGTCCGGTAGGTCCTTGGATTGTACGTTCTGTGTTTTCGTAAGTTGCGTGACAACAATCAAGCGTTCGGCGACTTTACTTTCCGCTTCGTTGAACGTGCCTTGTACTGCTTTCAAATTGTTATGTGCAGCAAGATATTCAAGCGCGGAAATCTCAAGATCAAGCTGACGGATTTCTTCGCTAAGATTGCGGTAGCGATTGGCCTGCCTGGCTTGTTTTTTCAAAGACTGGTAACGGCTTTCCATGCTGCCGACCATATCTTCCAGACGCTTGAGGTTGTTATCTGTTGCGCGCAATCGTAGCTCTGCTTCATGACGACGGGCATGCAGACCTGAAATACCGGCGGCTTCCTCAAGAATCATACGACGATCCTTGGGTTTGGCGTTGATCATATCAGTGATCTTGCCTTGAGAGACAAGGAAGGGCGAATTGGCACCGCTAATAATATCAGCATATAAAAGCTGCACATCGCGCGCCCGTACAACTTTGCCATTAATGCGGTAAGTCGAGCCATGATCGCGCTCGATCTTTCTTACAACTTCGATTTCATTGGCAGTCGTATATGGTGCGGGGGCACTATGCGTACTGTTATCAAGTAATATTGATACCTCGGCCATATTACGGGCTGGTCTGTGTTCGGTACCGTTAAAGATAACATCTTCCATGCTGCGGCTACCGCCACGCATACGCTTGGTAGAGCTTTCACCCATACCCCAGCGTAATCCTTCAACAAGATTGGATTTACCACAGCCATTAGGGCCAACCACACCTGTCAAACCAACACCGATTTCAAGTTCGGTTCGGTCAACAAAGGATTTAAAACCCTGTAATCTAAGTTTGTTAAACTGTAGCATTAATGTGCTATTACCTTTTGCCTGTCTGTCTTATTCGGCCTGTTCAGCTTTCATACGCTCGATTTTTTTCTCGAACATTTTGATCTGCTGCGCACCTGGCATTGTCTCTTCATTGTTAAAGACGAAGCTAGGAGTTGATTTGACTTCATGTTCTTTTGAAGCGGCCTGCATGCGGTCTACAATAGTCTGTCTTAGCTCTTTGCTGTCCCAGCATGCTTCAATCAACTCGTCAGATGCACCAAGTAGCTTGGCATTCTGACTTAGTGTTTTTTTGTAATTCTGTGTGAATGCCCACTGGTTTTGTGTGTCAAACAGCAGCTTGATGAATTTGAAATAGTGTTGTTCAGGCATACAGCGTGACAATATTGCCGCATCCAAAGCCGGGGCGTTTAGCGGGAAATCTGTGAATGTGAAGTAAACATCACCAGTATCAATGAATTTTGCTTTAAGATCCGGGAATGTTTCCTTGTGGAAATGCGCACAATGGCTACAGGTTAATGATGCAAATTCCTGAATTTTCACAGGAGCGTCAGGATTGCCGATCGATCTTGGTGCTAGTGCTGCCTCAAGATCAATTGTAACTTTTGCTGTTTCTTCCGGCTCTGTGACATCTTCGGCAATATCTTCAACGGCCTCTGTCACTGTTTCATGGATTTCTGTTTCTACTGCTGTCGAGGCATCTTCAATAATTTCGACAACTTCATCCTTGTCATCAGGAATTATATCCTTTTTGCTTTGAACAACTTCCGTCGCGGCTTGGACTTTGTCTTCGGCCATAGGTTTACTTGATAATACTGAAAACGCTATAAGCGCCGTAATAACGACTACTGTGATAACGATTAGTTCTGCAAATTTATTGCGCATGAGCATGTCCTTCAACTTTGTCTTTGTCATAATGATTTTGACGGTTTGTATGTTTTACAGGGGTATACTAAGAAAATCAAATTATTTCCTCAAAAAGTCAAGGAAACGCTAGGGCTAGACGCCCGTTATCCACATCTTGATTTATGTGGCAGATTCTCTGGATTTACACCTTTACTAGCCTTTAGATGTATGTGGAACGATTAACAAGTCAACACGGTCAAGCGGTGTTTGATTTGTCTGGCTGCCCAGAGCTCTGATATCAAGACGTTGAGGCTCTATACCTTTACTTAGCAAATATGTCCGTATGGACAAAGCACGGGTGAGGGAAATGCGGCGTGCATTGCTGATATTTTCATCTGTGGAGCTGGCATAAGAGCGGATCTGTAGGCGCGCTGTATCATCTGTCATGAGTTTGGATAGTATCCGCTGTTCTATAGTCTGGCGTACGTGGTCTTCTATACGGCTTTCGCCAGAAATATAAGGGATAGTGGTAAGGTTAGGGTTTGCCGGAACTGCGTCTTGTGGTGGCAAGGCGGCAATTGTCTCATTCGTTGTTTGCTCGGTTCTCTGCTGTGGTGTTTGCGCCATGCTATGACCTGCTGTTATCGCCGGAATGGCGTCTAGCTCCGGCGTTTTTTTGATGTCTGCATTTGCCGTGATGTCTCTGACTGTTTGCGGAATTGCGCTTGGCTCTATCTGGGTAATGTTATCTTCAGCCATTTTATTGGGTGAATTTGTACCTATATATTCCGGCTTTACAGGCGGTATAATATGCGCGCCTCGGGTATTTTCGTTAGTCTGTCTGGCACTGGCAGGAATATTTTGCGCTTGTTCTCTGGATTTAATGTGAATGCGGTCAAGTGCGCTAACGCGGTCCTCTTCGTTCAAGGCAGAGGGCAGAATTTCTTCGCTTGCGACGGTTTTAGATGGAACAGCAGGCATATGGACACCGCTTGTGTCCTTTTGCAGGTTTTTCTGTATATCATCTTTTGTAATGATCGTACGCCGGGTTTCGCCTTGCGCGATAATTTCCGGCTTTTCAAAGACAGGCTTTTTCAAAGGCAAAGGCACATTCAAAAGTTCAGTCAGGTCTTTGGGTTGAAAATCCAGCAAAGCATTAATCTGTTTAATTTTAGAATCCGGTACCGATGGAGGAACAGGGGCACCTTCGGGGGCGAGTTGATTTGTGCTGCCTGTCACCCGGGGATGTTCTTCAGGTGTTTTTTCATAGATAACGGTAGGCGTTTGCACGTCCTGTGTTTGCTTGTCATCATCATAATACGTGTTGAGCTCTTGTATGACGCTCATATCGATTTGTACGTTATTATTGACCTGTTTTGCGGCTAGGGCAGGAGAAATGACATATGGGGAAACCGTGCATATACCAAGCAACACACCGAAAGATGTCAGTGTGTGCCTTATATTCTGGCTTACATTGTTCTTGTATTTTATATCCATTCGCCCGGTATTATCTATAGCATTAACGCCAAGCTATATAGTTTTATGCAGCATCTTTGCTAGCATTAGCGTTACGAATTAAAGTTCTCAAATCTTCATGAATTGTAGGGTTGCCGGCAATAACACTTCCGCGATGAACCGGATTGCTGCGACCATCAATGTCTGTAATGATACCGCCGGCTTCCTTAGCAATAATACAGCCTGCCGCGATATCCCATGAATGGAGGTCGCGTTCCCAAAAACCTTCGAAACGACCCGCTGCGACATAGGCAAGGTCAAGTGCTGCGGCGCCAAAGCGTCTTAGTCCCGGGATTTTATCCTGAACAGCTTCATATTCGGCAATAAACTGGGCATGGTTTTCTCTGGCACGTTTAGGCGAGCCTGTTGTTACAAGAGATTCTTCCAGCACTGTACGGCTTGAAACGCGCAATCTCTTGTTCTTGATAAAGGCGCCTGAGCCTTTTTCGGCACGGAAAGAGTCATCCTTGATTGGATCAAAGATAAGCCCGGCAATGATCTCGCCTTTTTCTTCCAGCGCAATCGAAATACACCAATGCGGCACACCGTGAAGGAAGTTCGTTGTGCCATCTAGTGGATCTATAATCCATTTAAAGTCAGGGTTGTTTCCTTTAACTTCGCCGCTTTCTTCCATAATGAAGCCATAATCAGGACGAGCCTTAAGTAGGTCTTCATAGATAATTTCTTCCGCGCGTTTATCCGCCGCCGATACGAAATCACCCGGGCCTTTTTTGGAAACTTGAAGCTGCTCGACTTCACCGAAATCACGTAACAAAGAACGTGCTGCTTTCTCCGCAGCTTTGATCATTACGTTCATATTTGCTGATAGTGCCATACTCTTTTAATCCTTTGCGCGCTCTACATAAGAGGAGTCTTCTGTTTTAACAACGACACGTGTACCAGCTTCTACGTGAGGAGGCACCATAATTTTTACACCATTTTCCAAAATAGCCGGTTTATAAGAAGAAGAGGCGGTCTGTCCTTTCACAACTGGCTCTGATTCAACGATTTCCATGATAACACTATCGGGCAAGGACACACTTAGTGCTTCGCCTTCATGGGTTTCAACAACAACAATCATGCCTTCTTGTAAAAATACTGCAGGTGTGCCGATAACATCACCGCTAATTTCCATTTGTTCGAAGGTTTCATTATTCATGAATGTATACGCATCCCCGTCAGCATATAGATATTGGAAGTCATTTTGTTCAAGGCGAATTCTTTCAACTGTTTCCTGCGTGCGGAAACGAACATTATCCTTGTTGCCTGTTTTAATGTCGCGTAGCTCGACCTGAATTACGGATGCGCCTTTACCGGGCTGCATGATTTCATATTTTTGAACAACGAAGAGCTTTTCATTATGCTCGATAACGTTGCCCGCACGTAAAGTGATAGCGTTTACTTTCATTTTTTATCCTTGATGGCTTTTATCCTTGATGGCTTTTGAAGCCCTTTATAGAAATAATAAAGTTGCCCTAATGTTATAAGGGGCTAGAAGGCTTTTGTAAAATGGCAGTTCCTAATTTTTCCAGTCTTTTTTTTATCTCTTCGTCTTCAATGCCACTTAATATGCTGTCTAGTGCTTCTTTGTCTTGCTCTAAAAGCACTTTACGTGATGAGCGTTTATCGTAATTTGTTTTTCTGGACTTTTTATTTTCGGTTGATGTTGCCGGTACAAATCGTATAGCTGTGATCCAGCCTGCGCCAAAAATCTGATTGATGCGCTCTAATATCAGGTCTTTTTGATAATGTAATATAGTTGCATCGGCACTGGTGGTGGCGATATCAAGGGAGATGGAGTTATCTCCTTGCTTCTTTTTACTTTTGTAGTATCTAATTTTAACGGGCTGGGTTTTTTCGTAAAACTCTTTACCAACTATGTCTTCCCAGCGCGTTAACAGGCGTCCGAGCATGACGTATTTCTTATGAAACACCGATTGTGTTGCATTGGGGAGTGCTTCGGAAATTAGCCGTAAACCTTTTTTCATTTTATTAGATCGCCTTTTGTGAGAGATCATTATGTCTACTGATATTACCAGATACAAGCTTTCCAAAAAGCAGGTTCAGACGTTTCGATCAAGTTTATTAGATTGGTATGATGTTAAGAAAAGAGATCTGCCGTGGCGCGCAAAATCAGGGCAGATACCAGATCCTTATAGGGTTTGGCTTTCAGAGGTCATGCTCCAGCAAACAACTGTCGGGGCTGTTATCCCCTATTTCAAAAAATTTGTGGACAAGTGGCCTTGCGTACAGGATCTCGCGCGGGCTGATCTTAATCAGGTGATGGATGAATGGGCAGGGCTTGGTTATTATTCCAGAGCGCGTAACCTCCATAAAGCGGCAAACGTAGTCGATGGCGAGCTTTCTGGTATTTTTCCGCATGATCAAAAAGCATTGAAAGCCTTGCCCGGTGTTGGTGATTATATAAGCGCGGCCGTGCGATCCATTGCGTTTGATCTGCCTGCCACGGTAGTGGATGGTAATGTAGAAAGGGTTATAGCGCGCCATAATTGCGTTGAAAAGCCAATGCCGGACAGTAAAAAGCTGTTAAAGGAAATTGCGCATTTCATATCGGTTGATCAAACGGATAGACCCGGCGATTTTGCACAGGCGATGATGGATCTGGGCGCAACTATCTGTACACCTAAATCGCCAAGCTGCGGTCAGTGTCCGCTACATAGTACGTGTAAGGCGCTTAAGGCAGGGCTGGCGGAAAAGCTGCCCAATAAGATTAAAAAAGCTGCAAACCCGCAAAAACGCGGTCATGTATACTGGATAGAGAACGAAAAGGGCGAGGTATTGCTGGAGCGAAGAGGGGAGAGCGGGATGCTGGCCAGAATGGTTGGTTTTCCGACCAGTAACTGGCTTGCCATAGAGCAAGACAGACCAGAGCATGATTTGGCGTTTATTGCGTCAAAATCGGTTAAACCGCAGCCATTACCCGTAAGTATAGTTCATAGCTTTACCCATTTTGACATTATGCTAGGTGGTCACAAGCTTATAATTAATAGCAATGAATTCCAACCTATTGAAAATAAAGAATTATTTTGGCTGGACATTGAAAGTCTTCAAAAAACAAAATTTCCAACACTTTTTAAGAAATTTTATAACTTTATGGTATAATAATTCTTAGTAAGTAGTCATGACGTTCGTGTTTGGCTGCATATTGAGCTAGATGTGAATATGTATTTAATGGATCAATGCATGTCTGTATTCTTCGTAAGGTGGTTTTGAGCGGAAGACGTTTTCAGTTCGAAAAATTAATACAGAAAAATTTAGTTTAATTCAAAAGCGGTTCAAAAGAGTAAAATAGTCATTTAATCAATAAATAAACAACAGGTAGTCATAAATTATGCGGTTTTCGTTTAACAAGGTGTTCTTTTTCAGTGTTCTGTGCTTATCAGCTATTAATCTGGTTATTGCACCTGCTCAGGCTGAAAGGCAGGCCGTTAAGGTTGATGAAGCCAAGCCTTATGTGAAGGCGAACCACCAGAATTTCTCTAGACTTTACTGGGCGCTAGGTAAGTTTGAAATTCAAGATGATCAGGCTATCGACGAGTTTATCAAGATCAATGATTGTGGTCTTTTCGAGCAATATTACTTTGATGATTTTGAGTGGGACCGCGTGCGTGAGGCGACCCGTAACTATATTAAAACCAATCTGGCTGAATTTCCGACGCGGTTTGAAATTATTCGCCCGATAGAGCTTGGTACATATGATGTTGAGGGGCAATATTTTGATATTTTGCCAGATTTTAAAGCCGATGAAGTGAAACAGATTTCCTTTTATACTTATCAGGATCGATTGGCACCCTGTGTTGATTATGATTTATATAAGCGTTACCCGTTCGAGTTGAT
>JAUILO010000051.1 GCA_030432775.1 Alphaproteobacteria bacterium | reverse complement strand
AGACCTCCGAAGAGATGTAGTTCCTATTTGGTCTTGCTTCTGGCGGGGTTTACCATGCCGCTTCCGTTACCGGTCACGCGGTGCGCTCTTACCGCACCCTTTCACCATTGCCTGATCTTGTATAAACAAGCCATCGGCTGTTTACTCTCTGCTGCACTTTCCGTAGGCTCGCGCCCCCCGGGTATTACCCGGCACCATTTTTCCGTGAAGCCCGGACTTTCCTCTCGAACCGTATAAACCAGCGCAAGCGGCTGCCCAGCCCTCTGACGAGATGACTTCTACAGGATTTTTTCAGGAAACTCAACGACCTTTAACAGCAGACAAAGCAAGAAGTCGTTTTACCGTACGAACCGTCGGTCGACCGGGACTGCCATCACCATAAAACACAGTTGGCTCAAAATGCCGTTGGAACGCCATTACAATCACATCCAGCGGTAAATCCGGATCATAACCATATGATGCAAAATGAGACTTCAGACCGTCCGGATTTCCCAATAAAAACTCCGCTGTACCGGCATCAGCGTTATCTTCATCCGGCCAAATCCCTACCCCATGATCCGCTACGCGCTGCCAAGGAAAAAACTCACCCGGGTCAATTTTGCGATCTGGCGCAACATCCGAATGCGCCAGAATATTCCACGGCTTAACGTTATACTCATATACCAAATGACGACACACCTCGATCACGCCCTCTATTTGCTCGAACGGATACCCTTCTTCGATATGGTCATGACCGGGGTGAACAATTTCAACCCCGAATGAGTGAGAGTTTATATCCCGCATGCCACCCCAATATGAGCGCCCCGCATGCCAAGCCCGATGCTTTTCCTCAACATACTGAACAACATGCCCGTTCACATCAACAACGTAATGCGCGCTGACGCGGCCAACCTCGGGCACAACATTGCGCCCCATAAATATATCATCTAACGCCTGGAAATCTTTGGTTTGCGTATAATGCAAAATAATCATTGAGGGATCAACATCGTCTGCGCGCCTGTCATAATGATCATTAATACGAAACTCTATTACCACTGCACTGCCCTCCCCTACTCAGCTATACTCACACCAAGAAAAACGAAAACAAACAGCTTGCGCGTACCGCTATCATTGCATCTTGGAATCAAACCTTATGTTCACTACTATGGCCTGTAACCTTTGCTGATAAAAGAGCGAATATATAGATAGAAACAACAAATGTTGCACAGCCACACAACACCAAAAAGAAACCGGACAAAGCAGATAAAAACAAAACACGGGCGGAGACAGAAAATGAAGCATATAAAGTTATTATTCCTGACATTGATCGGCATAGGGATCATTGCACTTACAACCACATTACCATCAATCGCAGAGCAGCAGCTACAGACAGAGCAAACACCCAGCACCGCGCCGGATGGACAGGAAATAGCAACATTTGCAGGCGGGTGTTTTTGGTGTCTTGAAAGTGAACTTAAAGACTTAAAAGGTGTTATCAAAACGCGCGTCGGGTATACAGGCGGGCACACACCACACCCCAGTTACAATCAGGTCAGCAGCGCAAAATCAGGCCATGCAGAAGCTGTCGAGATTTATTACGACCCAGCACTCACAGATTACAAAACACTCGCAACATATTTCCTAACCAAAGCGCACGACCCAACACAACTTAACAAACAATGGGTTGATGTCGGCCCACAATATCGCTCGGCAATCTATTACCATGACGACACACAAAAACAGATCGCCGAAGATCTTATCGCCCGGCTTACGACGGAAAAACACTTCAAAAACCCGATTGTGACTGAAATTTCACCAGCCGTAACCTTCTGGGAAGCCGAAGAATATCACCAGAATTACTACGAGAAATACGAACAACAAAACGGCTTTGAACACCGCCGCGTCACCATAAAAAAGAAAATCAAAGCCCAAAAGAAAAAGCTGCCATTTTAAAGGCAGCTTTTGATATTCCGTATATTGAGTTACAGCGCAAGGCACATCGCCCCCTTGCATAAATTACTTACGCACAGCAAGAAGCTTTTTGATCTCGGCAATTGATTTTGCCGGGTTCAAGCCTTTTGGACATGTATTCGTACAGTTCATAATTGTGTGACAGCGATATAGCTTAAAGCCGTCTTCAACCTGATCCAGACGCTCCCCCGTCGCCTCGTCACGTGTATCGGAAATCCAGCGATAAGCCTGCATCAATGTTGCCGGCCCCAAGAAACGATCGCCATTCCACCAGTAACTCGGACATGATGTTGAACAACAAAAACACAAAATACACGCAGCAGGACCATGCCCATCATGACCATTAAGCTGATCTGCATCTTCTGCACTTTGTAAACGCTCACGCGCCGGGGCAGGAGAATCTGTCTTCATCCATGGCTCAATCGAGTTATATTGCGCAATCGCATGGTTTTGATCAGGCACAAGATCTTTGACAACAGGCATATGCGGCAAGGGTGTGATCTTCACATCACCCTTCACCTCATCAATCGGCTTCAGACAAGCCAGAGTGTTTGTGCCATCAATATTCATCGCACAAGAGCCACAAATGCCCTCACGGCATGAACGGCGGAATGTCAGCGTGCTATCCACATCGTTCTTAATGTGGATCAACGCATCCAGAACCATAGGGCCACAAGAATCCAGATCAATTGTATACTCATCAATTGATGGATTTTTAACCTTACCGTCTTCATCCTTTTTTTCCGGATTCCAGCGATACACTTTGAACATCTTTTTGTTCTTCGCATCACCTTTGGCAACATTATAACTATCGCCTTTTTTAATCTTGGAATTATTTGGAAGTGCAAATTGTGCCATAACTAATACTTCTCTTCTTGCTGGTTACACCAATATATCATTTCTACCGATCAATTAATATACACGCTCTTTTGGCGGAATAGGCTCGACCTCGTCCGTTAGCGTCGTCATAACAACCGGACGGCCGTCAAGCTTATGTTTACCCTTCGCATCAACCCAGACCACAGAGTGCTTCATCCAGTTTTCATCATCACGGTTAGGATAATCCTCATGCGCATGCGCCCCGCGCGATTCCTTACGGCTATATGCCGAATTAATTGTCGCCACTGCCTGATACAGCAAATTATCAAGCTCAAGCGTTTCAACAAGATCCGTGTTAAAGACCATTGTACGATCACTCACGCCAAGGTCTTCTTTACCTGCATATATCTTATCCATATTTTCACAGCCTTCTTTTAGAACCTCATCCGTTCTAAAGACCGCTGCGTGGTTTTGCATGTTCTTTTGCATCTGTAAACGCAGATCAGCTGTGCGTGTTGAGCCATCAGCGTGACGGAAATGATCAAGACGATCAATACCACGCTGATCATCACCACCCTTAAGCGCTTTATGCGAAGAACCGGGTTTTACAAGTTCTGTACAGCGAATAGCAGCCGCACGCCCGAACACCACAAGATCAAGCAACGAGTTAGAGCCCAGACGGTTTGCACCATGCACAGACACACACGCAGCCTCACCAATAGCCATCAAGCCCGGCACAACGGCGTTCGGGTCTTTTTTGGTCGGACTTAGCACCTCGGTTTTGAAATTGGTTGGGATACCGCCCATATTGTAATGCACTGTTGGCAATACAGGGATTGGCTCTTTCGTTACATCAACACCAGAGAATACACGCGCGGTTTCCGCAATACCCGGAAGACGCGAATGAATAATATCAGGATCCAGATGTTCCAAATGCAAGTGAATATGATCACTCTCCGCACCGACACCGCGGCCTTCACGTATTTCAATCGTCATAGAACGTGACACAACATCGCGCGAGGCCAGATCTTTGGCTGATGGCGCATATCGCTCCATAAAACGCTCACCCTCGCTATTGGTCAAATAACCACCCTCACCACGCACACCTTCGGTAATCAAACAACCTGCGCCATAAACGCCAGTTGGATGGAACTGAACAAACTCCATATCCTGCAATGGCAAGCCCGCACGAAGCACCATGGCATTACCATCACCAGTACAGGTATGGGCTGATGTACAAGAGAAAAACGCGCGCCCATAACCGCCTGTCGCCAGAATGGTCTGGTGACCGCGAAAACGGTGAAGCGTTCCATCATCAAGATTCCATGCAGTCACCCCGACACATTCGCCATCATCATTCATGATAAGATCAAGCACGAAATATTCGATAAAGAACTCGGCCTTATGTTTTACGGCCTGCGTATATAATGTGTGCAAAATTGCGTGTCCGGTACGGTCAGCCGCCGCACATGTACGCTGCGCTGTGCCTTTACCGTAATGGGTTGTCATGCCGCCAAATGCGCGCTGGTAAATTTTACCTGCGGCGGTACGTGAAAATGGCACGCCGTAATGTTCAAGTTCGATAATCGCCGGAATAGCTTCGCGGCACATATATTCGATCGCGTCCTGATCACCCAGCCAATCAGAGCCCTTGATCGTGTCATACATATGAAAGCGCCAGTCATCTTCGCCCATATTCCCCAGAGCTGCAGAAATACCGCCCTGCGCCGCCACAGTGTGCGAGCGCGTCGGAAATACTTTGGAAATAATCGCTGTCTTCAGCCCTTTTTCCGCACAACCAAGACCTGCGCGCAAACCTGCGCCGCCTCCACCAACAACCACTACATCAAATTCATGATCAATAATCTCGTAACTTCCAGTCATAATATTCTTCTTTTTCGTTTTATATTTTAAATTAGCCCACAAAAGAAATTTTCAAGATTGAAAACACACATGCAATGGCTGTTGCAGAGAAAAACAATTTAATTCCGATCAGTTTGAAAAATTTCAAACCTTCATTATGGATGTAATCTTCGGCGATAACCTGCGTACCTAGTGCGGCATGATAAAACACGGATACCACCGATAAAATCATCAAAATTGCGTTCAAGGGCTGTGCCTGCCATGCCACAAACTCTTCGTAACTCGCGCCCGCAACGTGATGAACAACAGACCATACAAGCCATATCATCAACGGTAAATTTGCTACAGCTGTAATGCGCTGATGAATCCAGTGATCAACACCATGTCCTGTCGCCCCCAAACCTTTGGCGCGTCCTAGCTGCGAGTCAAAGCGGCTATCTTTCCATTTTAATTTCATATCAATCTTACCTTCTTTATCTCTAATCCGTCCTGCCTATGACCAAGGACATGCGCAATACCAAACCCATACCGTCAGAATCACAGTCATGGCCAGCACAACGTAACCTGCGCGAAAAGCTTTTTTCAACTCAAACAAATACCCCATATCCCAAAAGAAGTGACGTATACCGTTACACATGTGATAAAACAGCGCCACAGTCCAGCCAAGCAACAAAAACAGACCGATATTGCTTCCGGCAAATTTCGCAAACACAGCGTAAGCTTCAGGGCCACTAGCCGCTGCGATCAACAGCCAGACAACCATTATCGTCCCGATAGAAAGCGCATAACCTGTCGCACGATGAAGAATCGACATCACACTTGTCATCTGCGGACGGTAAACCTGTAAATGAGGCGATAAAGGGCGCTCAACTTTATTAGATTGCTCAGACATAAAACTACCTTAATTCTCTTTCAAAAGTTCTATTCAAAAAATCAATCACATCATAGGCTACTCGATCTGCAATGAAAACGGCTAATTTACATTTTTATACAGTCAGCACCGTCACATCATTGACGAAAATCAAATACTCTATTTTAATTTTACGTTTACCGAACACCTGATATAGTGATCAGTGATATAACACTCTTGAGAGTACCCATATCCTCACCAGATTACAAAATCAACACATGCGGAGATAAATTATGGACAAACAACCAACAAGCCACAGCAAGTTTTACATGTTACGCTGTGTTATTGCCATGGCCCATGCGGACGGCGTCGTCACAGAAGCCGAGATCGCGTATATATCAGCCATTATGAACCGCATACACCTCACGCCGGAACAAAAGCAAACTCTGAATGACGATTTATACAACAAACAGGATGTTGCTGATTTAATCCGCGAGATTAACGACCCGACATATCGCGGGCAAATTCTTTACTTTGCGCGCCTAATGGCATTTAAAGACGGTAATCTTTCACCGTCGGAGCAAGATCTGTTTGATAAAATCCACACGATCGTCACAGACGGACTGGATATGGATAACATCCGCGCAGAAGCCAAGAAGATCGCTTACGAAGACACCCTGCTTCACAGTATCAAAGTGCAGGAAAACCGTCCGACACGGGACAAACACATCATTTCGTGGTTCCAGCTTTTGGACGAGGCATTACTCGCGGTCGGCATTGACCTTTTGGATTCATAATGACAAACAGGAACTCAAAACACAGACACAAACAGACTTCCCGGACATTACAGCGCGCATAACACAAAAATGAAGAAGATATTATCCATCCAGTCGCATGTTGCTTACGGCTATGTCGGCAATAAAGCCGCTGTGTTTCCGTTGCAACTCATGGGCTATGATGTCATAGCGATTAACACAGTTCAATTTTCAAACCACACCGGATACGGGCAGTGGGCAGGGGAGATTTTCTCCAGATCCCACATTGAAGAGCTATTACAACACATTGAAAAACAAGGGCTTCTATCGCAGATCGATGGCGTATTATCAGGCTACCTGGGAGATGCCGAACTCGGAGAAACCATTTTAAAATATGTCAGTAAAATCAAAAAGATAAATGAAAATCTTATCTATTGCTGCGACCCTGTCATGGGCGATACAGGCCGCGGCTTTTTCGTAAATAAAAACATCCCGCCTTTCTTCAAAAACAAAGCTTTGGAATCGGCACGTATCGTTACACCGAACCAGTTCGAGCTTGCCGCTCTAACCAATATAGAGTTGAATGGCACGCGAGACATTATACAAGCCTGTCAGAATATTCATGATAAAGGACCAGAGATTATCCTTCTGACATCTTTGGAGACCAAAGAAACGCCCACAGGCCACATTCAGATGCTCGTTTCACAAAAAGGCGGGCACCAATGGGTTGTGACTACACCGAAAATCGAATTTGAAACACCGCCCAACGGCGCAGGAGATTTGACAGCCGCCGTCTTTACCGGACACATATTACAAGGAACACATCCCGGTCAGGCACTTGAAAAAACATGCGCAAGCATATTTGATATATTGAAACTCACCAAAGAAAAAGACGCGCGCGAACTTGCGCTTATCGAGGGGCAGAAATTCATTCTATCCCCCCAATATCAAAACGCTAAACCACAACAGCTATAGATATCATTTTTAAGACAGGTAATCTTTAACCAGCAGCTCTGCGATCTGAACCGCATTAAGCGCTGCGCCCTTACGTAGGTTATCAGACACACACCAGAAATTCAGACCATTTTCAACCGAAATATCTTCGCGGATACGGCTGATATAAACATCGTCTTCGCCTTGAATTTCAGCAGGCGTTACATATTCAAGGTCACTTTCAAGATCAATGACTGTTACACCTTCAAAATCGCGCCATGCTTTTTTCGCTTCTTTGGCAGAAATCTCACCTTCAAATTCGACATTCACCATTTCAGCATGACCAACAAACACAGGAACACGAACACAATTCGCACAAACTTTAATGTTTTTGTCCATGATCTTTTTGGTTTCAACCACCATTTTCCACTCTTCTTTGGTCATGTGGTCATCCATGAACACATCAATCTGTGGTATGACGTTAAACGCGATACGTTTGGGGAACACTTCCCCTTCTTTCACATCATTCATGTAGATTGATTTTGTCTGGTTAAATAGCTCGTCCATTGCCTCTTTACCACCGCCTGACACAGACTGGTATGTTGAAACAACAACACGCTTAATCCTGGCAATTTCGTGCAAAGGCTTAAGCGCCACAACCATTTGAATGGTTGAACAATTCGGGTTGGCGATAATGTTTTTCTTTTTATAATCCGCAATCGCTTCAGGGTTAACTTCCGGCACAACAAGAGGAATATCAGGATCCATACGGAAATGGCTTGTGTTATCAATCACAACCGCACCGGCCTTGGCCGCGCGCGGCGCGAAATCGGCAGAAATCTTACCACCAGCAGAAGATAATACAATATCCGTTCCGGCAAAATCATATTGCGCAAGATCCTGCACCTTCAAATCCTTATCGCCAAAACCCACCGTCTGCCCCGCAGAACGAGAAGATGCCAAAGGCACAACTTCATCGGCAGGAAACTGTCTTTCATGTAATATATTCAGTATCTCGCGCCCGACATTTCCCGTAGCGCCAACGACAGCAACTTTATAACCCATTAATTCTTTTCCTATATCGTAAACTATGTAACAAAATTGGCCTTTATCTGTGCTATATTCAAACCATAAGTCAAGTCGATATTCAACACCATGAACGAATCAAACACAAAAAACGAAGATAATGCGCCGCTTGCGCCCATCACAGCCGACGAAGCTGCCGATGCAAAAGGAAATTTTTTGGCCTTGATTAGCCACGAAATCCGCACGCCCTTACAAAGCGTCTTTTCGTTACTAGAGCTAATCGGCGATGAAAACCCGAATGAGCGCGTCATGTCAATGGTCCATACAGCAAAAGAATCCGCGGCCAATATGCTCGAAATGCTGGACGGGATTCTGGATTTTGCAAAAATCGATGCTGACAAGATGATACTTGACCGTTTCGAAGTTCCCGTCCGCACACTTGTCCAAAGCGTGGTCGAAGCCATGGAAGTTCGCACAAAGAACAAAAACGTTACGCTTGGCTATGAAGTGGATGATGCTGTTCCCTATGTGATTTACGGTGACCCACAACGTTTGCGTCAAATTCTGATCAACTTAACGGGCAATGCGCTTAAATTTACCGATGAAGGTATGGTAACCATTAAAGTTAATATGGACGCGACACATATCAAACCCGCCGATGAGAACCTTGCCATACGCTTTGAAATTTGTGATAGCGGCATCGGAATAGACGAAACCGCTCAGACACTTTTATTTCAGCCCTTCAATCAGGCAGAACTTTCTACCTCACGCCAATATGGCGGCACAGGTCTGGGGCTATCTATTTGTAAAAAACTTACCGATCTGATGAGCGGCGAAATCGGCGTTATAAGCACAAAAGGTGAAGGATCAACATTCTGGTTTGAAATACCCACGCAAAGCGTTTCACTTGATGATATCCAGGAAGAAATGCCTTCGCTTGACGGCTTATCGATTTTATCTGTCGAAGACCACCCTCAGGGCGCGTATGAAATCAAAAGATCGCTTGAATCAATGGGCGCCAAGGTTCTGAGTTGCAGAACATATGCAGAAGGGATTGAAGCAGCCACCACCACACCATTTGATGTAGCCATTATCGACCAAGGCTTGCCTGACGGGTTAGGCCTACACCTTATCCGTGAAATCAGCGAGACAAAACCATATCTGGGCATGATCATGTACACAGCACGCGATGATGAAGGCATGAAATTAACACTAAGATCCCTTGGTATACCTTATATTTCAAAACCAGCCAGCCGCCTCGGCCTTGCTCTTGCCATTCAAGATGCTGCCGACAAAACAATCCCTTCTACACAAAAAAGAATACAGCGCATTCTTGTTGCCGAAGACACCCCAAGTGTACGGGATGTTCTCTCCCGCCAGTTCGTAAAACTGGGGGTTGAGGCTGATTTTGTCGAACACGGCAAAGAAGCACTTCGTGCATTAGAAGAAAAAGAATATGGCTTACTAATCAGTGACTTACATATGCCGGTTATGAACGGTTATGAACTAACAAAAACCATAAGGGACCAAGAAGCCGTAGCAAGTGACAAGGATAATTCAGACACACAAGACAATACCGGCACGCAGCCAGACCACCTACCTATCATCCTGCTCACCGCCGATATCCAGATCGCAGACCGCCAAACCTATCAAAAACACGGCTTTGATGAATGTCTGGTCAAACCTGTTTCTGTCGGGCAAATCAAACATCTGCTTATACGCTGGGGAATCCTGAACAAATCCGACGAATATAGCAGCAATTCAAAAACAGATAGCACCGCAGAAATAGATAACATCGCCGCAACATCCTCCTGTGTGACAAATATCATTCCGGAAGATGTTCCTGTTATTGACACAAACGCCTTAAAAAAACAAATGGGCGCGTTTGATCAGGACAGTATTGATATGCTGGATATTTTTGTCGAGATGACACCGTTTACAATCGAAAAACTGCTACTCGAAGGTGAAAACAAAGACTATTACGCGATTGCCGAAACCGCACATAGCTTAAAAGGCAGTACCCGATCTGCGTGCTGTACACAGCTTGGCGAGCTTGCATCACAAATTCAGGATCTTGCCCGTGTGGAAGATGAAAAATGTCTGGAACTGGTTATACTGACGCTTGCCGCATTCAACCAGATCAAAGAAGAACTTGAGCGAATAAGAAAAGACGTTCAATAAAAACTTTGCTAGAATAATTGCAGCCTTTATCAGGTAACATATTAGACTTAAAAATTTCTTTTACAATCAATGCATTAAAAGAAACGATACACAAACTAAGCGAGCTTGAAATGAAATCTGCACTAGAGAATATTCGCGTTCTGGATTTATCCCGCGTTCTTGCCGGACCGAGCTGCACCCAAATACTGGGTGATCTTGGCGCCGAAATTATCAAAGTTGAACGCCCCGGACATGGTGATGACACCCGCAAATGGGGACCTCCATTCTTGAAAGATAATAATGGTGAGGAAACAACCGAAAGCGCCTATTACCTTTCGGTCAACCGCAACAAGAAATCAATTGCTATCGACATTACCAAACCCGAAGGCCAGGAACTTATCCATGAATTTCTGGAGAAAAGCGACATACTCATTCACAACTTCCGGGTTGGCAGTCTTGAAAAACACAACCTTGGTTATGAGCAGATTAAGGATAGACACCCTCACCTGATTTATTGCGCCATTAGCGGCTTTGGCCAGACAGGACCACTTGCCGAAGAACCCGGATATGATTTTATTGCTCAGGCAATGGGCGGCCTCATGTCTATCACCGGAGAATCTGACGGCAAGCCTATGAAGGCCGGTGTTGCTCTAAGCGACATCATGACAGGGCTTTATGCGGCCATTGGCGTATTATCGGCACTGAACTATCGCAAAGAAACCGGCAAAGGACAGATGGTCGACACATCCCTTTTGGAATGCACACTCGCCAGCCTAACCAATATCGCACAATATTACCTGACCTCCGGCCAGCTAGCACCGCGTCTTGGTAATGCCCATTCGACAATTGTTCCCTACCAAACCTTTGCAACATCAGATGGTTATCTCATTCTGGCTATTGGTAACGATAGCCAGTTCCGCAGGTTCTGTGAAATCATAGACAAGACAGAATGGGCGGATAATCCAGACTACACCACAAATTCAAACCGTGTGCGCAACCGCGAGGCGCTCATTCCCATGATTGAAGATATCATGGTGCAAAAAGAAACAGGATACTGGCTGGAACATTTATATCATCACGATATTCCTGTTGGCCCTGTAAACACAGTGGATCAAACTTTTGCGATGGAACAGATCATTGAACGCAAGATGAAAATTGAGATGACACACGATGAAACAGGCAAACAGGTAGAGCTTGTTGGCAGCCCGTTAAAGCTCTCGGAAAGTCCTGCGCAATATACAATATCTCCGCCGGTTCTTGGCCAGCACACAGAAGATATTCTGGTCAACCTGCTCAATAAAACACCGAAGGAAATTGACGTTCTGCGCAGCAAAGAAGTGTTATAATCAAGCGCTAAATTGCAATATAATGCACAGGGTATCGCGCAAGCAATATCAACGATATAGCGCGATCACAAACAGATAAACAGGCTCTTAGCATCTGTTCCTGCCCCCTTTTTGCGTAGCCTCTTGCGTCATTTTAAATTTTCCTTATAGTTCAAATTCATGACATATATAATTATTGCTGCAGCATTTGGATATTTACTCGGTTCAATACCGTTCGGCTTGGTTCTTAGCTATTTGGCTGGATATGGCGATATACGCACGATTGGCTCCGGCAATATCGGCGCGACCAATGTTCTGCGTACCGGAAATAAAAAACTGGCTGCCCTCACCCTTGTTCTTGATAGCGGTAAAGGCGCAATTGCCGTCATAATTGCCAAGCTCGCATTCAAAGAATTAGACCCCGCCATTGCCGCAGGTTTACTCGCCATTATCGGACACATGTTTCCCGTCTGGCTTAAATTTAAAGGCGGCAAAGGCGTCGCAACAACACTGGGCATGATGCTGACGCTTACAACATCAATTGGCGTCATTGCCTGTGCCACATGGCTGGCGATGGCGTATTTATTCCGTTATTCATCACTATCCGCCCTGATTGCTATTGCGACAACACCTCTCACCGCACTCGTGCTGCATAACAACCTACACCTGACTGCGGCCTGTTTATTTATTACAATCATTGTATGGGCCAAACACCACACCAATATTAAACGACTTCTTAAAGGCGAAGAGCCGAAAATAGGCCAGAAAAAATGAGTATGCCTTCATTACAGGCAGGCGCGCCATTGAATGACAACGAAAAACTGGCATGGCTCAGACTAATTCGCACTGAAAATGTAGGACCCATTACTTTTTATCAATTTGTCGAACGATACGGCAGCGCCGGTGCTGCGCTTGATGCCATTCCGGACATCACCCGCAATCTTAAACGCAAACTTCGCGTTCCTGAATCCGGTACTATCGAAGCAGAGATAGAGAAACTACACAAAGCCGGCGGCCGGTTCATCATGGCCTGTGAGGCTGATTATCCGCTCGCGCTTAGCTCAATAGAAGACGCGCCACCAGTGATTAGCGTTCTTGGCAATGCCGATCTGCTAAAAAAACCATCAACAGCCATAATTGGCGCGCGTAACGCATCATTAAACGGTCAAAAATTCGCCGAAAAACTTGCTCGTGATTTAGGTAACGCCGGACAGATTATTACATCCGGCCTTGCCCGCGGCATTGATACGCACGCACACAAGGGCGGGCTGGATACAGGAACAATCGCGGTTGTTGCAGGCGGCATTGATGTGGTTTACCCCTCGGAAAACCAAAAATTATACGAACAAATATGCGCGCAAGGTCTGGTCATTGCCGAAAATCCAATGGGCACCGCGCCACGCGCCCGCGATTTCCCGCGCCGCAACCGCATTGTCTCTGGTCTGTCACAAGGTGTGGTGGTCGTAGAGGCCACCCAGAAATCAGGATCATTAATTACCGCACGTCTTGCCGGAGAACAAGGGCGCGATGTGTATGCCATTCCCGGCCACCCGCTTGACCCGAGAGCATCAGGCCCCAATGCACTAATCAGAGATGGCGCAACACTGGTTCGCAACGCCGAAGACATCCTCGAAAACCTCAATAATTTTTCCGGTCATCTATTTAACGATGGTTTTGAAGACAGCGCACAATCATTTTATATCCACAATAATCAACACCCTGACAATATACCGGAAAATGTGGATACGAAAATCAACGCCGAAACCATCAACGAGATGATCGATGGGTTATCATACTCGGCAGTGTTAATTGACACACTGATACAGACATACAACATACCCGCCTCGATTATGCAGATCACCCTGCTGGAGCTAGAGTTGGAAGGGAAAATACAGCGTCTTCCAGGTAACCAAATTATAAAGCTGTCCGAATAATAATATGGCTTTTCAGTTGACGAACGTGCGTCTTCATGTCAAGTGCATAGATATAGAAGTTGAATTTTACGAGAGAATTTGCCGTGAGCGCATCAAATCTGGTTATTGTTGAGTCACCTGCCAAAGCCAAAACTATTAATAAGTATTTGGGGTCTGACTACATTGTAATCGCATCTTACGGACATGTCAGAGACCTGCCTCCAAAGGACGGTTCTGTATTGCCTGATGATGACTTTGCCATGAGCTGGGAACCAGGCGAGCGCTCTCACAAGCATATATCCGAAATCAAAAAAGCAGCAAAATCTGTTCAATCCATTTTCCTCGCGACTGACCCTGATAGAGAAGGTGAAGCCATTTCATGGCATATACGTGAGATTTTAGAAGCAGGCGGTTTACTCAAAGACAAATCACTACACCGTGTCGCTTTTAACGAAATCACAAAAAAAGCCGTGACCGAAGCGTTTGACAACGCCCGTGACCTTGATGAACACCTGATCGAAGCCTATCTTGCACGGCGCGCACTGGATTACCTTGTTGGCTTTACATTATCACCTATTTTGTGGCGCAAACTGCCTGGCTCCAGATCTGCTGGTCGCGTTCAATCTGTTGCACTGCGCCTTATTTGTGAACGCGAGATGGAAATTGATCGTTTCAACTCTGATGAATACTGGAGTATCGAAGCCAAATTACGTACATCCGAAGGCGCGCCCTTTACAGCAAGACTAACAACACTTGCAGGTAACAAGCTCAAGAAGCTGGATATTTCATCGGAAACAGAAGCGCAGAACGCTGCTCAGCGTATCTTGAACAAAGCGCTATCTATCCAGACCATTGAAAAGAAACAGGTGCGCCGCCAACCTTACGCTCCATTCATTACATCGACTTTACAGCAAGAATCCTCACGAAAACTGCGTATGTCCGCATCACAAACCATGCGCACAGCACAAAAACTTTACGAAGGTGTCGATATAAAAGGTGAAACCGTTGGTCTAATTACATATATGAGAACAGACGGCACAACATTATCCGAAGATGCAGTGAACCAGTGTCGCACATTAATCCAGTCCAATTACGGCAACAAATATTTACCCGATGCGCCGCGTCTATATAAATCAAAAGCCAAAAACGCGCAGGAAGCACACGAAGCGATCCGCCCTACTGATCTGTCACGAAAGCCCGAAGATGTAAAATCGATGCTGGATGACCAAATGTTTGCGCTATACGATTTGATATGGAAGCGTACTATGGCTTCGCAAATGGAAAACGCGATCATGGATCAGGTTGCAGCTGATATTTCCGATGGTACAGATGATGTTATTCTGCGTGCCACAGGATCAACAGTCGCGTTTGATGGATTCTTGACCTTATATCAGGAAACAGATGACGAAGATGACGATGCGCCAGCCAGCGCCGCAGATGATAAAGATAGACGCCTGCCTGCACTGACGCAGGGTGATAAGCTGAAGACAAAAGCAGTCATTCCAGCGCAGCATTTCACACAGCCGCCGCCACGTTACACCGAAGCATCGCTTGTGAAAAAGATGGAA
>JAUILO010000050.1 GCA_030432775.1 Alphaproteobacteria bacterium | reverse complement strand
CACCCCCAATTGACGTCACGCATAATGCGTTGCACGCTATCAAAGGCCATATCTTCATGCGCTGTGTATTGCATAGCTAGAAAAATACCGGTCACAATCATTGTAATCAGCATCACCATGGCAATGGCGCCAAAATTCCAGAAATAATTGAAATTCTTAGGTGTCGGGAATGTCCCGTACTCCTTATTCATTATTGTGAATATAGGTAAGCGTGAATCAAACCATTCCACAACAGGGTTATCAAAAGGCTGACGGTCTTTACTAGCCATCCTGTAAACTCCTATCCGATTTTAAGTGTAGTATCATTAATAAAACTGTATAGCGGAACCTTTAGGTTCGCTGGTGCCGGTCCTTTGCGGATACGGCCAGACTGATCGTAGTGAGAACCATGACATGGACAGAACCAGCCATTGTACTCACCGCGAACTTCGCCTTCTTTTTGTCCAAGAGGCACACAGCCAAGATGTGTACAAATACCGACCATAACAAGCCATTCAGGCTTTTTAACGCGTTCTTCATCGGTTTGTTTATCGCGCAATGTGGAAACATCAACTTCGCGCGCACCTTCAATTTCTGTTGCTGTTCTGTGACGGATAAACACAGGCTTCCCCTGCCACATAACAGTAATCGCCTGTCCCGTTTTAATCGGAGAAATATCTACTTCAATAGTCGACATCGCCAAAGTATCTGCCGCTGGGTTCATTGAGTCCAGAAAAGGCCATGCAAAAGAAGCTGCGCCCACAGCGCCAAAAGCGCCAGCGGTCAAATACAAAAAATCGCGTCTTGTTTCGCCGTCTTTTCCTGATTGAACAGTTTTCGTAGCCATAAATATCGTGCCCTATTTTTAATTCTCAATACTTGATGCGAGTGCAGTATGCACTTGACGCGTAAAGAATAAAGAAAAATCTTATTTTATCCAACAGTTTATGTTGAATATATTCACCGTAAAAAACACTTAAAAACTTTAGAATCTACGCTAAGCTTTTGCCAAAGCGGCTTACAAGTTTCATACTCACTATAGGCTAAACAATAATTTTTCTAAAATTTATTGTTCCCAATTTCCAGCCAAGGCTTATATTAAGCGCGTAGCTGTATCAACATGCGTAATCATGGCTCAATACAGACATCTAATAGATATGACAGACAGGCATAACATGGTTCATTTGGCACTATACCAACCCGACATCCCGCAAAACTTAGGCTCAGCCATGCGCTTATCGGCTTGCCTTGGTAGAAAACTGGAAGTCATAGAGCCATGCGGCTTTCCGTGGAATGAAAAGAAAATACGCCAAAGCGGTATGGATTATGTCGATGCGGTAGAAATTGTAAAACACAGTTCTTGGGAAAAATTCTATGCCAGCCACAAAGACGTCATAGACCGTCCGGCGAGTCGTATCGTTCTAATGACAACCAAAGCATCCATCCCCTATACAGATTTTCAATTTACACCGCATGATATTATTCTAGCAGGACGCGAAAGCGCAGGTGTTCCGGATGAAATCCACAATATTGTTGACCACCGTATTGTCATACCTGTTCAGCAAGGGCTAAGGTCATTTAACATTATAAACGCCTCTGCCATGATAATGGGCGAAGCCCTCAGACAAACTAAAGAGTTCCCAACATGAATATAAAAACAGAAAACAACTCTACGGATGAATGGTCAGATAAAAAAGAACAAGCCAGCGCATGGTTCTTTACACTTCGCGACCAGATCTGCGCTTCATTTGAAGAGCTCGAGGACACACTAAGCGCAGGCCCTCACGCATCCAGAAAGGCCGGACGTTTTAACCGCAAACCATGGGATCGTGGGCAAAATAACGAACCCAACGATACAGGTGCCATATTAAATGGTGGCGGCGAGATATCATTAATGCATGGCCGCGTATTCGAAAAAGTCGGTGTGAACATATCGGTTGTCGAAGGACGTTTTTCCGATGAATTTGCTACAGCCATTCCCGGAGCAAAAGAAAGCAACGGACAATTCTGGGCCAGTGGCATTTCCCTTGTGGCGCATATGCAATCGCCCCTTGTTCCGGCAATTCATATGAACACCCGCATGATCGTCACATCCAAACACTGGTTTGGCGGCGGCACAGACCTGAACCCGATGATCGAATTTCAACAGGACACAGCGGATTTCCATCAGGCACTCAAAGAATGTTGCGACCGTCACAATCCGGATTACTACCCCGAATATAAAGAATGGTGCGACCGTTACTTTTACAACCAGCACCGCAAAGCACCGCGCGGGGTTGGCGGTATTTTCTATGATTATCTAGACTCAGGAAGCTGGGACGATGATTTTAATTTCACAAAAGATGTCGGCGTCACCTTTGATACAATTTACCCCGACCTTGTCAAACGTCACTACAACAAAGATTGGACCGAAGAACAACGTGAAACACAACTTGTAAAACGCGGCCACTACGCAGAGTTCAACCTTGTTTATGATCGTGGCACACAATTCGGCTTAAAAACCGGCGGTAATACAGAAGCTATTTTAATGTCTTTGCCGCCTATTGCCAAATGGCCATAGGCAATTAACATATTCACAGATTTTGTGCGATAATGAAAAAAAATAAAGCAGAAGAAAAAGGAATAGGTGTGAGCGAGGCGGCAGCAAGCCTAACACAAAAGCAATGACTAGCTTTTGTTTTTTAGCTCAGACAGATGTTTTTTCATCTCATCCAAACAGGACTCACGCGACGGTTTAAACCCTTCGGCAATCCACCATTCTTCCAAATGATCCAACACTGCGCCAATTTGCGGCCCTTGTTCTATGCCGTAATCCATCACATCGCTGCCCGATATTGGGAATTTAGGCGGAGACCATCTTTTCACTAGGTGTAAAATAAATGCGAGATAATCATCATCAATATTACCCTGCGCACCATGAATAAAAGAAGCCTGCATAAACACATCTTTACTCGTACGATATAAAAGCTCTTTAATCTGTTTTTCAGAAAGCGCGCCTTGCGCGTTATACGTATTGACTATCGATTTATATTCATCCTTCTGACTATTGGAAAACACCATATATTCTTCAAAAGCTTCCAAATGCTGTATCTCTATATTTCCCAGCACCACAAAACGCGCCATAAGATTAAATTCGTCGTTTTGTTCTTGCAACAAACACAGCTTGCTTAAGACACCACGATCACAGCGACGATGAATAACCTGCTTTAACACATCATATTTCATCATTTCCATCAGGATATCGCCCGGATCATCGGCAGATAAAATTTTGGAATATTCATGAACAATCCGCTCTTTGGAAAGGCCGGTGACTGATGATGCATATTTCTGGCACGCACGAAGCGCTATCGGGTCAGGATCATTACGTCCGTATAACGCATGAAAACGGAAAAAACGCAGAATACGAAGGTAATCTTCCTTGATGCGTTCTTCAGGGTCACCAACAAATAAAATACGGCGATCAGCAATATCCCGCAGCCCCATAGCCAGCAAATCATATATCTGCCCCTGTGTATCGGCCAAAAGCGTATTAATCGTGAAATCGCGCCGCTTGGCATCTTCCATCCAGTCAGAGGTAAACTCCACATCCGCATGACGGCCATCGGTATTCACATCTTTACGCAATGTCGTGATTTCATAGTGATTGGCATTAATCACGGCAGTAACCGTACCATGTTCTATTCCAGTCGGCACAACCTGTATACCCGCAGTTTCCAGCTTTTTCTGAACACGTTCAGGCGTAAGCGATGTTGCGATATCAATATCTTTAACAGCCTCACCCATCAATAAATTACGCACGCAGCCCCCAACGAAAAGAGCTGCTACATCTTCTTCGTGTCTGTTCAAAGTCTGCATCACCTCCATAGTCGGAAGCGATATCATCCAATCGGCAGGCTGTACTTTACGGGATGGATTTAACATTAATAATCAAATGGTTACCTGATCTTACTTACAAAAATCATGAAAGATCCATGATTTCGAAATCTTGAGAATAGCTGCGCAAAATATACTTGGTTTCACTATTTTGTGATGCCTCAATTACGCATTTTGATACTATATCATGAAATACAGATTTAGAAAATCGGGCTTTCAATCCGTTGCGAATTTCAACATAAAAAACATCCGTGCCGCGCGCCGGTTCTTTGGTAACAATCAACGGATGTTCTGCATCAAGAAATACCAGTTCATCAAAATTAGTATAAAGGTCAATTTCCTGCTCTGGCGTTCCGGCACTATGTATTTCATAACGCGTAATTAAAAACGGCACATCTTCAACCTCGACCTTATATTGACCGTCCGGACTTTTCAGCCAATATTGCCCGTCTTCATCAATAAAAAGCCCCTTACCCGCCATAAAGCCTTTACCAGCGCCGCCAAAAAGTCCGGCCAGCCTATCACGTTTAATTGGTCCGGCCAGCGCGCCGCCATGAGAATACCACAAACCGTTATAATCAATCGTAAAATAAACGCCGCGATCCATCTTCTCTTGATGATCATAGGTCTTATATAATTTATCCTTATCGGCAATATTAATCATGGTGTCCTTATTATATACAAAACAAACTGAATAAATCGCAGCTCACAACTTTTCAAAGCCGTGCATTAGTATAATATAACTACACAGCATTAACGAACACATTAACAGGAGTTATGCCGACATGAATTCCGAGCCATCACAAACCACAGCCACTCACAGTACAATTGATGAAAATGCGTGGAATGATCTATCCGCAAAACTAACACAGGCAAGACAAGAAACAGCAAAAGTGATCTTCGGCCAGCAAACCGTGATCGATAATATCCTGATCACCCTGATCTCAGGCGGACATGTCCTGTTGATTGGTGTTCCCGGACTTGCGAAAACATTGATGGTTGAAACAATCTCCACAGCAATGGGGCTTGATAGCGCCCGTATTCAATGTACGCCGGATTTAATGCCTTCTGACATTCTAGGTTCAGAAGTATTGGAAGAAGACGGCAATGGAAAACGCTCATTCCGATTTATCAAAGGGCCGGTTTTCACAAACTTCCTGATGATTGACGAAATCAACCGCGCCAGCCCGCGTACACAATCGGCGCTATTACAGGCTATGCAAGAAAAGCACGTCAGCATTACTGGTCACGACCATAGCTTGCCGGCGCCATTTCATGTACTGGCGACACAAAACCCAATTGAACAAGAAGGCACATACCCCCTTCCCGAAGCACAGCTTGACCGTTTCTTGATGCAGGTCGATGTCGAATACCCCGATGCCGCCACCGAAAAAGCCGTCATTCTGGCGACCACAGGGAATAGCCAGCAAAGCGTGAATAAGGTTCTAACCGTAAAGGATCTGACAGACATACAAACACTAATCCGTGATATTCCTGTAGGGGAAAAGGTCGTGGATGCAATTCTTCATATCGTAAGACAGGCAAGACCGGATGAAACATCATCGCAAATGGTCAAGGATTACGTAGATTGGGCACCGGGACCGCGTGCTTCACAGGCGCTTATGCTTGCATGCCGTGCCAAGGCATTTCTGGACGGACGCACCGCGCCATCAATTGATGATGTGATTGATCTTGCTCTTCCGACATTAAAGCACCGCATGGCTTTGAACTATAAAGCCACGGCTGATCAGGTCAGCATTAGCGATATCATCACCGATTTATCAAAAGGTGTATAAACGGGCGTAAATACAGGCATATGCCTGTCTCACAAAACCCAAACGCAGAACAGACAAAACCAAGATCAATATGACCACTATGCCAGAGCATAAAAGCCCGAATGTCATGACCAAACTACTGAGTATGGTTCATCGTCACACTGCTGGTGTTCCAGAGATTATCATTCATGCCGAAGATATCGCACAAAATATGGTTAATGGTGGCCACAGACAAAGAAAACACGGTTCAGGCGAATATTTCTGGCAATATCGTGAATATGATAATGCCGACCGGCCGCAAGATATTGACTGGCGGCAATCTGGAAAATCAGACCGCCTTTATGTCCGCCAAAAAGAATTGCAAACGGCGCAGACAAATCTATTCTGGTGTCAAACCAATAGCGCCATGGATTTCAAATCACAGCGCCATAGCCTGTCAAAAAAGCACGAAGCTTTGATCCTAACCCTTGCCCTTGCCAGCCTGATCAAAAGCGCGGAAGAGCGCATACAGCCCCTTTATGCAGGACAGGTAAAAGCTGCACAATTAGAACCTCTGGCCTACACGCTGCATGAACCAAACGCAGATGCACTGCCCCAAATTGGCAAATGTCATATTCCACAGAACGCAAATATCATCCTGACCGCAGACTTCCTCTCGCCGATTGAAGAAATAGAACAATGTTTTCAGTCTTTAAAACATAAGGGAAAAACCTGTATCATCATTCAGGTTCTTGATCCGGCGGAGCTAACACTCCCTTATAAAGGGCGTATTCTTTTTGAAAATGAGCAGGCACTAGACCGCACATTAATCGACAATGTCCAATCCGTGCGCGCGGAATACCAGAGCCGTATCAAAAAACATATTCAAGATATAAAAGACCGCTGCCACTATTATGGTTTCCAATATTTATTGCACGTCACAGATCACGACATCGCCGCTTCATTGCTGTCCTTACGTGATCTGGTCAGCAAAGAAAGAGCCATGAAATGAATATCATAGCCATGGCGTCATCATTATCCTTCATCTATCCGGTCGTACTCGGTTTTCTGGTTCTGTTGCCTGTGATCTGGTATATATTGCGCATCACCCCGCCAGCACCGCGCTCTATCATATTTCCGGCGGCTCGTTTTATCAGCGGCCTGATACCCGACAAGCAAAGCCATTCCAAAACACCCTGGTGGATTTTGCTACTGCGCATCATGATTATCGCACTCACCATTATTGCCATGGCGCGCCCTATTCTGAATAAAAGTAACATCATCCCATCGACAGATGGTATCCGGATTGTCATGGATAATGGCTGGGCTTCTGGGAAAACCTGGACGGTGCAAAAAGAAAAAGCACTGGAAATTATTGATATCGCCCAGCGCGAGAACAAAGAATTATACATACTAACAACCGCTCCACAGCCCGGTCAGAAAAAGGTCTATCATAAAGGGCCTCTAAGTGGCGCCGAGGCAGCCAACATTATTCGCGGCCTATCTTATATGGCATGGCCTGCCGATTACAAAATCGCACTTGAAACAATCAAAGACAAAACAGCCGATAAACAGCCCATAAAACAGAAAAGCATCCATAGCTATTTTTTATCCAGCGGCATTGAAGGCTTAGGTGAACAGACACTGATCAAACGATTACAAAATGAAGGGGGAATTTCGGTTTTATTGCCGGAGGATAACCAACTCCCCTTGATTATCAAGGACAGTAAAGACACAACATCCCTTGCCTCTGTGCTTACCGCAAAGTTGTTCCGTGCAAAGGCAGTCCCACAGACGAACCAAATTGCCGTTGATGCTGCCGCAACAGGCGATAAAATTATCGACCGGCAAATCGTCCAGTTTGATCAAAATAAAATCACTCATGAGGTCAGCTTTGATATAGCACCTCAATATAGAAACAAGGTGCAAACTATTCGTATCGCAGGACAAAACCATTCCGGCGCCGTGCTCTTATTTGATAACCAGAACAAACGTCACAACATTGCAATTATTGATGCCGATTATGATGCCGAGCAATCATCATTGGCCGATGCGTCTTATTACATCGAACGCGCTCTGGCGCCGTATAACGATATTCAAATTGGCGCGCTGGATAGCGTTATCGCCGATAATATATCAACCATAATCATGCCGGATACCGGCAACTTGCCACCGGATCAGCTCGATATGCTTGAGAAATGGATCAAAGAGGGCGGGCAGCTCATCCGTTTTGCAGGTCCGGCTATGGCAAATTCAAAACCTGTTCTTGTCCCCGTACCACTACGTCAGGGAGAAAGAGCGCTTGATGGATCAATGACATGGGAAAAACCACTTGGCATACAGGAGTTTTCCGAAAACAGCCCTCTATTTGGTATCGACATAACCGAAGATATATTGATCAAACGGCACCTTCTAGCCAATCCCGTAATAGATATTTCGTCCAAAACATGGGCGCAGCTTGATGATGGTACGCCGCTTATTACGGCCGAGAAAAAAGAAAGCGGTATGCTGATATTAATTCATACATCTGCCATGCCCGATTGGTCTGATCTCCCCCTATCCGGAAGCTTTGTACAAATTCTGCGCCGTTTGGTCAGTATTGCCGGACGTACCGATGCACATTCCGAGCAAGGCGGTAATTTAATGCCGCTTTTAATGCTTGATGAGAAAGGTCATCCTGCAAGACCTCAAGGATTTGAACAGCCAATTACAATCAAGGAATCCGCTTCGATAAAACCATCATCGGTTCACCCGCCAGGCATATACGGAAATGGCGTATATCAGATTGCCTTGAATCTGGGCAATACTGTCACCATTCTTGAGCCTTTGAAAATATCTAGCCTTAGCATCCAGACAAGCACCTATGACAGCATCACTGAACGTGATCTAAGCCTGCCATGTCTTTTACTGGCACTATCCTTATTCATAGCCGACTGGATATTAATGATTATCCTGCATATCATGTGGCGTTATCAGTTACTTGGTTCTGCGCGGCGCTTTGCCGCGGCACCATCCGGCGCAGCAAAATCCGTAACGAAAGCATTGATCCTAAGTGCCATCATGACCGGTGTTATTTTATCTGCGCCTTACGCCGCCGCACAGTCACCTGGCGAAGCCGAAGCAAAATATGCAAATGACCTCTACCTTGCCTATGTGCCAAGTGGTGATCCGATAATTGACAATACAGCTGCGAAAGGGCTTTATGCCTTGCAGCTTATCCTGACCCAGCGTACCTCTGCCGAACCAAAAGATGTAGTCGCCCTTGATATTGAAAATGATGATTTGTCATTTTTCCCGCTGATCTATTGGCCTATTGATGAAAAAGCCAAACCACCAAGCTCAAAAGCCTATAAGAATATCCAGCATTATCTAGACCATGGCGGCACTATATTATTTGATACGCGCGACCAGATCTCTGCGCCGACACAAGGCATAGCCAAAGGCAAAGGATCGCGCAGCAAATATCTGCAAACGGTTTTTGGCGGGCTGAACGTACCGCCGCTAGAACCAATCGGCGAAGACCATGTTCTGCGCCGTGCTTATTATCTATTAGACCGTTTTCCAGGTTTGTATGATGGCGGAATTTTATGGGTTGAATCACAAACCAATGCCGGACGTGATGGCGTATCCTCGGTCATAATCGGCGGACATGACTGGGCTTCGGCCTGGCTCAATGCCGCGCCATCTGGAAATGGAAACTATGTCGTTCCCAATAACAGATCACAAGAACTTGCTCTACGCTTTGGTATTAATCTGATGATGTATACACTAACCGGCAATTATAAGAACGACCAAATTCATGTGCAGACAATTCTGGAAAGGTTGGGACAATGACAAATACAGTTCCAGCAGCCCAGATCCCTATACCCGATAATATCGGAAATATCTCGCCTTTATCAATGCAAATTGACCTATCCCCGATATTGCCCATAGACCAGCTATTGGTGCTTAGCGCAATCATTTGCGTTTTAACGGTTCTAAGCCTTGTTATCTATCGCAAAGGCTGGATCACGCGGCTGGCATGTGCGTTTGCGTTTATGCTGGCGTTATCAAACCCGTCAATTATCGAAGAACAAAGGCAATCCGTATCCGATGTTGCTCTTGTAATAATCGACCAATCACCAAGCCAGCAAACCGACAAACGTCAGGCACTGGGAAAGAATGCCCTTGAGAAAATCGAAACCGAGATTGCTAAGCTGGGAGATGATATTCAAACCCGCACCATCTATGCGCCGGAAATCGCAGATCCGTTACAAACAAAAACAGAGCTGTTTGCCATTATTGAAAAACAATATGAAGATGTCGCGCCAGATCGCCGCACCGGCGTTATTATTATTACCGACGGACAGGTACATGATGTTCCCGCCCTACAGAATATAAGCTCTGCCTATAATGATAAAGAATACGGCCCCGTTCACGTTCTGCTGACCGGAGATCGCAAAGAAATAGACCGCCGGATTATGATCACAGAATCCCCGGCTTACGGCATTGTCGGCGATCAGGTAACCCTTGAATATGTAGTCAAAGATACCCCGTCTTCTATATCCGAAAAAGCCATGGTGACAATTCGCGAAAACGACAAACCGCCGCGCAATGTGTTCGTGCCCATTAATACCAAACAAACCTTGCGTGTTACACTGCAGCACACAGGTCAAAACATAATTCACCTGCAAACGCCCGCGCAAGATAACGAAATTACATTGGTTAATAATCAGGTGCCCATCATCATAAATGGCGTGCGCGACCGTTTGAAGGTGCTTCTTGTCTCCGGCCGCCCGCATGCGGGAGAGCGCACATGGCGTAATATATTAACCTCTGATCCCGGTATTGATCTGGTACACTTCACCATTTTACGTGCCCCCCATAAAACAGATCCCACCCGCAGTGCCGAGATGTCGTTAATAGCTTTCCCCGTACACGAGTTATTTGAAAAGAAGCTATATAAGTTTGATCTGATTATTTTTGACCGCTACACAATCATGCATATTTTGCCGTCGGCATATTTTCAAAACATCGCAAAATACGTGAAAGAAGGCGGTGCATTTCTGGAAGTCAGCGGCCCTGAATTTGCCGACAAGGCCTCCATCTATAATACCGCCTTGAAAGATATATTGCCTGCTGCGCCGAGCGGTTCTGTATCCAATAGTGCTTTTTATCCGCAAATCACCGATATTGGTTTACGTCATCCCGTCACAGAACATCTGTTGCCACAAAATGCAGATAAAACCGGCCAGCCGCCTTGGGGGCAATGGGCAAGACAAATAGGTCTGAGCAAAAAATCCGGCAACACAATTATGGAAGGTGATATGGGACGACCGCTGCTTATTTTGGACCGTGTCGGTGAAGGCCGTGTTGCACAATTTTCCAGCGATCAGATATGGCTGTGGTCAAGAGGTTATCAAGGCGGCGGGCCACAAGCCGAACTGCTCAGACGCTTATCACACTGGCTCATGAAAGAACCCGAGCTTGAAGAGAACGCCATGACACTGAGAGTAAGCGACGGGGAGATTTTCGTCACGCGTCGTTCACTCACCCAAGCGCCAATGACAATTAACGTCACAGATCCCGAAAATAATGAAACAACACTGGATCTACACGTAAACCAAAGCACCCATAGACTAAACGGCCATATGCCTATAAGCAGTGCAGGCATTTACGCATTTGATGATGGCACACAAAAACGATACGCCATCGCCGGAACAATCAACCCCAAGGAATTTCAGGCCGTCATCACCACAGCCGATAATTTATCACCTATAAGCCAGCATTCCGGCGGCGGTGTATACTGGCTTGGCGAGCGTAGCGCCCCCGGCGTTCATCACGTTAGCCCGCGCAAAGATTATAGCTCATCACAATGGATTGGTCTTAAAAAGAATAATAGCTACGTGGTAAGCGGCACAAAACAACGGCCACTATTCCCGTCATGGCTTTATGCTGTATTCATCGCTGTTGTAGTAATTGGAAGCTGGTGGATTGAAGGCCGAACGAGTAAGAAAGACTCATGATCATTCTTAAATCAAGAGATTAGTTGAGCCTATATTGAAGCAGGCATTTAAGCACATATTTTAACAGGCGCTTAAAAAAACAATTTAGAAGAGTTTAAGGAGATGCGCTTAAAAATCCTGATACATTCACACCGCTCGAGACATCCATACGGTACAACTCTGCCACTTCATCCGAGGTTAAAACACGATTATATATGCGCGTATCATAAATATCTCCTGTGAACGCACCTAAGCCTGTTGTCGAAAAAACGCCTATGCGGGCAGGCTCCGTTCCGGAATTTCTGATCGTACTAGCATCAACCGCACCCGTTGCTCCGTCATCAAAAAAGACCTGTGTCAGATTTGTTGCACTATCATATGTTGAAACAAGACTATGCAATGCCTCATCATCAAAATTTGTCGCTGTAGAAAAAAGTCTGTTAAACGGGCTAGAATATAAAATACCCGCTGAATCAGAATTATCCCCATACAGGAAATTAGATATCTTGGTTGATTGAGCCCCTGAATTTGACGCATATACACTTAAAAGTCTTCCGCCATAATCCAGATTACCAGGTGTGTTAAAAAGTTGATCCGTTTTAAAGACTGATACCATGGAAAATGAAGTGTCACCCGGCAATAACGTATTTGATGCGACCAGATATATGCTATCCGTACCGCCAGAAAAGCTTACACCCTCTTGTGAACCATCAACAGCAGTATCATTACCACTCAGACCGCCAGCGAAAGTGCCGTCATATTCATTACCGGAGCGATCATACGCCGTTGTTGCTGTCGTCCATTGATCATCCAGCGTCCAGTGACCAACCAAGCCGTCATTAATTGGCGCACCATAATAAATCTGCGGTGCTATACCAATACCCGGGTCGTCAGCATCCGGTCCGCTAGCCAGCCCCCACCAGTTATTTTGTACCGACAACACACGCCCGTCATATTCAACTGCTAAATCCTCAAGTGTATTACCCATTAAAATATTATTGCCCGCTGACCCCATAGCGCCGCCGCCAAGGTCAACGTCAAACGCGGCATCCGTATCATCATAGACAGCGATGCCATGCTGCGTATTGTTAATCGTAGCAGCTTTCTCAACCTTGGCACTCACAGCGCCGCTATTTGTGCCATGAATATAAATACCCATACGATTATTTTGCGTTGTGACATTCTCTATGACAACATTTTGTGCGCTCATGTCGCCACCGGCCGCCTCAACAACAATGCCATCACGCATAGAGCCATCAACCGTAATGCCCGACACCACGACATCATCCGCAGTTACGCGCACACCGTCACCATCGGCATTTTGATTGGAAATCACCGGGGCACCTGTAGCCGCAGCAATCACATAAGATGTCGGAGACAGGCCATTTGCCGTTGAGAACACGCCATTATCATACACAAAATCACTCCCCGCACCGATAAGCTGCTGCCCTGTTTTACTTAGCGTGATACCGGCATTTTGAAAACTATCCATCCCGTCGCCTGTTTTGACATAGATAATAGTATGCTCGGAAGCCATGTTTTGTGCATCAATCAACTCTCGGTACGGATTTTCAGCACTACCGTCACCGCCCACTGCGGCCTGATTATCAACGACCAAAACTTCCTGAGCTTCTCCGGTTTCTTTGTTTATAACAGGCACACGATCACCGCTATCGACTAAGAAATCAGCGGTCACAATATCAATATCGCGCTCCGGAGTTTCATCAAGCCGCGCATATAAACCATGTTTGCGATAGCTTTTCTTATTGCCAAACGGAAAGCGAAATGTAGCTTCTAAAAACCCTTGCGATCCTCTAACGTCATCGCGCTGAAAACGCGAACCGATCTGCACGTTGCGCGTCAGATCAATAGCTATACGGGCGCGCCAGCCCGTTACGCTTTCGGATTGATCTCCATTAAACGAATATGCACCACCATAAACCCGCAAGCTATCCGTATGGTCTTTGACAAATTCTGAATATGCTCCGAGTTCCCAGCCAAATTCTATATCAAAACCGTGCTGCGGTTCTTCAAGCAATACGCCATTCGTATCAACCACTATCCCCGTACCGCTAAGCGCAGGACCTTGCGCCGAGGCATTCGGAACGTTGTATGATTTACTGTTTGATAAAGGAATATAGCCGTTCAGGCGAATATCCATATCCTCCCCCAGCCATTCAACGCCCGTTGTTATTTGGTGAAAATCAGACCCCCGATCAGTTAACCTACGATCAAACCAACCATTGATACCGGCAACACCTGCCCCCATATACGGCATATCTACGATCTGCCTATAACCAAGCCCCAGATTACCTTCATGATTATCTTTATCATCGCCCATCAGACGCAAATCCGCATAAAGCACATCTTTGCCTTCATACCCCTGATATAAGGGTGCCCATATTTCCGACATCAGAATTGATCTTTCCGAACCAAGTCGCCAGTTAATCTCACCCCGCCCCGCCAACAACTCTTTAGCAATCACAGGCTGCGCACATAGCGCCACAGCCGAAACCGCGACCAAAGGGCCGGACAGCATAGAAAAAAATCGGAATGGCGCAGATAAACGAAACAAACCTGTATAGCCTTCGCAAGGAGTACAATCATACTATTAACACCTACGTATACTACACTAACAACGCACGGTTCAATAGCACAGGCCTTTTGTACAACTGGCTATTCAACAACTTAAGGGTGACACTAAGGCCTATTCTATGCCGACGGCCTTTTGGATTTGTGTTGATAAAACCTCGCGGTCGACCGGCTTTTTCAGAACGGCTTTTACATTTTTGGCCATACGCTCGCTGCGATCCATCTTTTTCTTATAGCCCGAAAGAATTATAACAGGCATCTCATCATCAAAATCTTGCTCTATCGCGCGGGCAAGCTCCATACCGGTAATACCCGGCATCGTATAGTCCGTCACCACAAGATCAAAAGCATCGGGGTTTGCTCGAATGGCGTCTATAGCTTCCTCACCTGATGAACAGGCATGTGCCTCATGACCAAGACGCGACAACATATGCACCATCATCTCCTGCACGCTTTGCTGATCCTCGACCAGCAAAATAGAAAACGCCCGCTGCTCACCCTTCTCAACCGGCGCGGCCTTTTCTAACGGCATTTTGCCTGAAACAGGGAAATACAGCATAAAAGTCGTCCCTTCATCCACTACACTATTCACCGACATAGCGCCGCCATGCCCTATCATAATCCCATGAACAGATGACAAGCCAAGCCCTGTACCTTTATCAACGGCTTTGGTTGTAAAGAATGGCTCGAAAACATGTTCCATGACATCCTTGGGAATACCTTGACCGGTGTCTTGAATACTCAGCACCACATAATTATGATCTGGGCAAATTCCGCCATAACATAAATATGTTTCTGTCTCGCTTAGCTCTTCAATATGAATATTCTTACTGCTTTCTTCATTGCCCTTAATCGCGGCAAAGAACATTGAATTTCTCAAAACATCCTGACCACTGGCAACATCAAGACGTAATGTAAGAACACCAAAATCGTCCATGGCATCTTTGGCATTCACACATAAATTCATTAATGTCTGGCTGATCTGCGTTTGGTTGGCTTCGATATAGGCATCTTCGACCAACATATCCATATTAATAGACATGCTACGCGGAACAGTTGCCCG
>JAUILO010000049.1 GCA_030432775.1 Alphaproteobacteria bacterium | reverse complement strand
GGAAGAACTTGGCATTGGCCGTCCCTCCACTTACGCATCTATTCTTCAAGTGTTACGCGATAGAAATTATGTCGTGCTTGAAAAACGCCGTTTCACACCCGAAGATCGCGGACGTATTGTTTCCGCCTTCCTTGAAAAATTCTTCACTCAATATGTTGATTATGATTTCACAGCCAATCTTGAAGAAGAGCTGGATGCCATTGCCGCAGGGCACGTATCATGGAAAGAAGCTCTGTTACAATTCTGGACAGAGTTTAAAGCCAAGATCGACGAGACTAAAGGTCTAACCATTACCGAAGTCATCGACCATTTGAATGACGAACTTGGCTTTCACTTCTTCCCTAAACGTGATGACGGAAAAGATTCACGATGCTGTGATGCCTGTGATGATGGCCAGCTTTCAATTAAACTTGGTAAGTTCGGCGCATTTATCGGTTGTTCGAACTATCCGGATTGCCGTTTTACCCGACCTCTTGTTGTCAAAGAAGAAGAAGGCGCAGATAGCGAAGAATCCAAAGCCATGGCAAAGCTTGCCAATGAGCCCAAGGAACTTGGTGTTGATCCGGCAACAGGCCGCACAGTCACATTGCGCAAAGGTCCTTACGGCCCCTATGTACAGCTTGACCCGCCGCCGGTAAATGCCGAAGATCAAAAAGCCTATGAACTTGCCGTCGCAGAAGCAGAAAAAGTTGCAAAAGAAAAAGGCAAGAAACCCAAAAAAGTTAAAAAACCCGCGCAACCAAAACCCAAAAGACAAGGTTTGCCGCAAGGGGTTAACGCCCTTGAAGTTGATTTGAAAGTCGCACTGGGACTGCTTGCACTGCCGCGCGAAGTTGGCGTGCATCCGGAAACAGGAGAGATGATCGAGGCCGGTATCGGTCGTTTCGGACCATTTTTAAAACATAACGGAAAATTCACGTCACTACCAAAAGACGACGATGTCATGCATGTCGGCATGAACCGTGCGGTTGAGGTGATTGCCATTGCCTATGAAAAGGCTGCGGCTAAAGAAGCGGCAAAGGCGGCGAAGGAAGCCGAAAGAGCTGCGGAAAAGAAAAAAGCCCCAACAAAAAAGAAGACAGCAAAAAAGAAGACAGCAAAAAAGAAAACAACATCCAAAACAAAAGCTGCCAAATAACAGCTAAAAAAGTAGAAAAGCGGTTCGATTGACCCTTCCATCCCCTGACGAGATTATTCAATATTTAACCGAGGCGCATAAGCCTATGACACGGCGCGAACTAACACGGCGTTTCCGTATCCATGGCGAAACACGCCGTCCATTCCGCGAATTGCTGCGCAAGATGGTCAAAAAGGAACAAATCATCAAGCAAGATAACGGCGCATATAGCATGCCGCTTGCCTTACCGAATATCATGGTGGTCGAGATTAATATGATCACCCCTGATGGCGATGCCTTTGCTACACCGGTAAGCGGTGGCGAGGATAGCAACATAAGTGACGAACAGCTTATCGAAGTCCTGCCGGCTGGCAAGAAAAGTGCTGATAAATCAGACAATTCATCCTTTGCCGAAGGCGACCGTGTATTGGCGCGTCTGACCCGTATTGATGACGGATCATACCAAGCGCGGGTTATACGCAGACTTGATAAACCGCAAAACAGAATTTTGGGTATCATTCGCAAACAGAAAAATGGCTTTGCGCTTATTCCCGTCGATAAAAAAGCCAAATTCGATTTTATTATCCCGCCGGAAGAAATCGGTAATGCGCAAGAGGGGGATTTCGTTGTTGGCGAAGCACAACCCGCGCGCCGCGGCTCAAGACAAAAACAGGCCCGCATCATCGAAATTATCGGCCATGAAAATGACCGCAAGGCCATCAGCTTGATCAGTGCCTATGAGATGGGTTTGCAAGATGTATTCCCGCAATCTGTGATTGACGAGACACAAAACATGACAGTACCCGAACTCGGAAAACGAGAAGATCTACGGGATATTCCACTTGTTACAATTGATGGCATAACTGCCAAAGATTTTGACGATGCCGTATATGCCGAAAAAACCGAAGACGGTTTCCATCTGATTGTTGCCATTGCCGATGTATCATATTACGTGCGTGCTGGATCATCGCTTGATGATGAAGCATTGCGGCGCGGCAACTCGACCTATTTCCCTGATCGCGTCATTCCGATGTTACCGGAAAAACTTTCAAATGATTTATGTTCGCTGCGCCCTGATGAGAACAGAGCCTGTCTTGCAGCACATTTATGGATTGATAATGAAGGCGATCTAACCAATTACAAATTCGTACGCGGCTTGATGAAATCAAAGGCACGGCTTGTCTATGAACAAGTACAAGCCGCAAAAGACGGCACGCCTGATGATACAACAGCGCCCTTGATGGATGAGGTTATTACACCATTATACGAAGCCTATGATGTCTTATACAAACACCGCCTGGGTCGACATGCTCTGGAACTCGACCTACCCGAGCGTGATATTGTCCTCAATGATGATGGCGAAATGCATGATGTGCGCACGCGCGAGCGCATGGATAGCCATAAATTGATCGAAGAATTTATGATTTTGGCCAATGTCGCCGCTGCCAAAGCGCTGGAAGCCAAACGAGCGCCGTGTGTTTACCGCGTGCATGAAAATCCGGATTCTGCAAAACTTGAAAGCATCAGAAGCTTCCTCGAAGCCTTCGGTCTATCATTCCCGCGTGGACAGGTTATCCGCGGTAAAGAACTCAATAATCTATTGCTGCAAGCTGCAGAGCTACCCTATAGCCACTTAATCAGCGAAGTTATATTGCGCGCGCAATCACAAGCGCATTACGGCATTCAGAATTACGGGCATTTTGGCCTTGCGCTTACCCAATACGCACATTTTACATCCCCCATTCGCCGTTATGCCGATTTACTCGTACACCGCAGCCTGATTACCGCTTATAAGCTCGGTGAAGGGGGGCTCAGCGAAGATGATATGCTGGAGCTGGAAGAGCAAGCCGTTCATATTTCCGCGACCGAGCGCACATCTATTTCAGCCGAACGTAAATCTGTTGATCGTTTTATCGCATCATATTTATCAGACCAGATCGGCGCACGCTTTGAAGGACGCATCACAGGCGTAACACGCTACGGCTTATTCGTAAGGCTGATTGAAAGCGGCGCCGAGGGTTTGATCCCTATACGATCCCTTCCCGATGATTATTACGAACATGTTGAAGACCAGCACGCCTTAATAGGAAAACGCACACGCCGTACATACAGGTTGGGCGCAACATTAACCGTTGAGCTACTGGAAGCAGATGGCGTAACCGGCGGCACGATATTGGGCGTTACAGATGATAAAGGCGCCGATATTCCGGGGCTGACATTTAAAAGTAGCCGCAAAGATGGCGGTTCCAGACCGCCGCGTTCCAATAAGGGTGGCAAGAAATCCGGCGGGGGACCTTCCAAGTTCAAAAACAGTGGATTCAAAAAGAAAGGAAGCTATAAAGGCAAAAAGCCGGGTAGCTCAGGAAAAAAACATTAAAAATTATACGAAAAGCTTGACACCGCGTCTGAAATCATTAAATTGCGCTGACAAGTTTCAATTAGAATTAGACAGGTATAGTCATGGCTAAAAAAGGCATTGCAGCAAAAGTACGTATGGTAAGCACCGGCAAGAATGTCAAAGGTGAACCAACAGGGTACACATACTACACAACAAAAGGTAGAAATGTGACCGAGAAATTGAAGATGAACAAATATGACCCACGCGCTCTTAGCGAAGATGGCGCAAAAGTTGGTTGTCACGTATTGTTCGAAGAAAAGAAGATGCCTTCTTCAAAGAAGAACTAATCGATTTTTTAATTCAACGCTGGCCAGAAAGCGTTACAAGCTTAGGTGGAAATATATTCCGCCTTTTTTTGTGCCTAAATTTACGGATACCAGCCGTAAAAAACCACACGCGCAAAAGCTGCACACAAAAACAAATTTACATACGAATTTATAAAAGAAGAAGCCGCAGGAGGCTCTTCTACTGCGGCCGCTTTATTATTTGATTATGCCAGATTATATACCGGAGTAGTTATTTGCGATCCATCAAGAGCGCGATTAGGCGTTTATAACCAGCCCTTAAGCTCTTTTTCAACCAGCGTTGAAAGATATTGGATATGCGTATCTGCATCATTCAGACATTCAATATAGGTAAAGGTCTCGCCGCCATTTTCAATAAAGCTTTCTTGAGCCTGAATTTGTATCTCTTCCAATGTCTCGATGCATTCAGACACAAATGCCGGTGACATGATTGCAATATGCTTCACCCCTTCTTGTGCCAGACGGTCTATCGTCTCATCCGTATACGGGGTCAGCCATTCAGCAGGGCCAAAGCGTGACTGGAACGTATTGATCCAGCGATCGGCCGGCCAGTCCAGATTTTCACGCACTAGACGTGATGTCTTGGCGCAGTAACAATGATACGGGTCACCTTCAAGCAAATAGCGTTTTGGCAAGCCATGGAATGACGTCAAAATATATTCAGGTTCACTATCAAGTGTCTTGAGCTTATCACGCACAGAATCCGCCAATAGCTGTATATAGGCCGGATCATCATGCCAAGCTGGGGCTGTTCTGACCGCAGGTTGCCTCTTGAGCGTCCTTAACGCGTCAAATGCCTTATCGTAGGCCGTTGCGGTCGTACAGGCACTATATTGCGGATATAGAGCAAAGAGCAGTATTTTAGTACAGCCCTGCTCCTGCAATTTATCAATCGCCGATTTTGTTGACGGATTGCCGTAACGCATACCCCATTCAAAAACAATATTCGGATATTTCTTGCCAAGCTGCGCACTCATCTTTTCACATTGTGAACGCGTATATGTTTTAAGCGGAGATTCATCCTTTTCCTTATTCCAGATCAGCTCATAGGCATGGCCGCTGCTGAAAGGACGTTTGGTTAGAATGATACCTTGTAACAATGGCTGCCAAAGATATTTGGGTAAATCAATAACCCGTTGATCACTTAGAAACTCGGATAGATATTTTCGTACCGACCAATAATCCGTTCCATCGGGAGTACCCAGATTAAGCAGTAAAACGCCTATCTTTTCTTCTTTCACCGGAGGGTGATCCGCAGGGAGGTATTTGGAGTTTTCTGCTGTCATGCTACGCCTTATAAAATTGAATAAAATACATAGGTTTTAATGTCTTACGCATAATATACGCAGACGGATCATTTATTGCGACGAGAAAGTTTTTTATTTACCGGGGCTACTTACCGGGGCGCCATATTAAACCCCAACGCCTGACCACCAGAACCATTTCGCATAGCAAGCAATTCGGCTTGATCTGGTAATAAACTATGATCCACACCAACAGGCGCGACGATTGCAAGTGTCGGGTTTGACTTCATCATCAGATTTGCAACATCCTGAATATCCTGCACGCTCAGCGCTCTAATACGTGCGGCGCTTTGCTCGATATTATCTACATGTCCTGTGGCGATCAAAGTACGCCCAGCCGTGTCACAGGCTTTACGGTTGCTTTCATATGATCTGCGAAGCGTCATCTCAAGTAAGGACTTGGCTTTATCAAGTTCGTCCGCGCTTACGCCCGATTGTGCGACATCCCTGATATGGTCATAAACCAGAGCAAGGGACTCTTTGACATTCTCCGGCTCGACTTCAAAATCAACACCGAACAATCCCCAATGCGCAAAACCGCTATGGGCTGCCATCACTTGCCCTGTAAGGCCCTTACCATCAACCATATCTTCTTGTAAACGCGAAGATGTACAACCACCAAGAATAATTCCCAGCGCTTTATATGCCTCTAGCTTATCATCATTCAATGGTACACCTTCCATCGACAAACCGATGTTACACATACTGGCCTGAGGCATTTCATCAACGCCCACACCGCCTACATATTTCGGTGCCTTCAATGGCTCGAACTCTGTAGGTGTCATATGACCAAACTTCTTCTCGATCAGCGCAACAAAATCCTCATGCTTGATAGGTCCGGCAGCAGAGAATACGACGTTATTCGAAGAATAATACTGGTCACGATAGGCGCGAAGATCCGCAGAACTCATGGCACGCAATGTAAACTCCGTACCAAGAATGGACTTACCATCCGCCTGATCAGGAAATGCCAGCGCTTGCTGTGTTAAAAATGCGCGCCAGCCCACACGGTCATCATACATTTTGATCTCTTCGATAACGACATCACGTTCGCCTTTGGCTTTGGTCGTCGAACCATCATCATTCATTATTTTTTTACCATCAAAGGCTTCTTCGGCGATATTGGCTTTGAATACCATCTCGCCACAAATATCGACTACTGTTTCAAGGCCGCTTTCGTCAAGATCATAAAAGTAGTAAGCCGTTTTATCATACGTTGTATATGCGTTCAGACCACCAAGCAGATCTCTTTCAACCAGCGTATCAATCTTGCCCTCCGGATAAGATGGCGTGCCTTTAAACATCATATGTTCGTTCATATGTGTTGCGCCGTTTAGCTCCGGCGTTTCATGCGATGTGCCTGCACCAACCCACGCACCACAAGACACAGAGCCTTCGCGTTCAATCGTGACAACCTTCATACCGTTAGATAATACGCTTACTTGCGGATCTTTAGCGGCAACCGGAGTACTTTTATTTAGCGGATTTGCAGACGCCGCAGCCTGATCCGCAGTGATTGATGGGGATTGCGGCTGGTATAGCGCCGCTTTTTCTTTCATTGTATCAAGTATTGTTTGTTTATCGGGCATCGTGTCATGCGGGCCAACGCCGCCAAATGCATATTTGCCGCTCGATAACATCTCATAAACAACGCGTTTTACATCTTCAAGATTTACCTCGGACAGCTTTTCTTCAAGCTCTGTGATATCACGCACATATCCACGCTTGAAAAAGCTGCTCATATTCGTACTTGCCGAACTCATCGCTGTTTCACCGGAAGATCGCACTTTTCTAACCATGCGCTTCTTTGCCACATCCAGATCTTCTTGGGTAAAGCGGCCCTCCAGAACAGAGCCGAGCAGTTCAAGCGAGGCATTCACAAGCTCGCCCGCATTACCCTTGCCCGTACCAGCAGCAATTAAAAATGCACCGACCTCATCAAAAGACTGGTAAGCCGATTGTACGCTATACACCAAGCCGCGCTTTTCTCTAATTTCGGTGAAGAGCGGACTGGACATTCCACTGCTGAGCATCGTGTTAAACAGTAAAAAATTATAAGTATCCGGATCATTTGAAGAAGGCGCCGGAAATCCTATGCGCAAATTCAATTGATTATTGTCTTCTTCAACGCGTTTGTCTTCACCGATAAACTCTGCCTTGGCATCTGGCACGGGGTTAACAGCAGGTGTTAAAGAGCCCAGATATTTTTCGACCAGCTCTTGTGCCTGTTTTGGCGTAATATCGCCTGAAAACGATACAACAATTTTCTCCGGATCAGATAAAAGCGCGGCATATTTTTCACGCACTTGATCTGTCGTAAAAGAAGCTACGTTTTCCTTGCTGCCCATGGCCGGCTTACCCAGACTTTGTCCGGCAAACATCGCATCGAAATATTGCTGTGTCGCTCGGGTGGATGGGCTTTGGTTTTCCGCTTCGATCCAATGCAACACCTGAGATCTGGTGCTTTCAATTTCATCATCATCAAAGGCGGGATTTACAATTATATCGGCTAGAACCTGAAAAACCCCATCAAGGTTATCTGTTAGCGCTTCTGTACTAAACTCTGTGGTTGTCCGATGTGTTACCGTAGAGATCCGGCTACCTAGGCGCTCGGCATCATCGGCGACCTGTTTGCGTGATCTTGTCGTGCTTCCGCCAAGGATTGATTCTTGCGCCAGAAATGTCAGTCCGTTTTCTTCGATAGCCTCGTCTTTTGAACCTTTTTTGATACCAATAACAAAGGCGACTTTGCCTTGGTCTTTCTTATCTGTACGCTGTTCACAAAGCACAGTAATGCCATTAGGCAACTTGAACGTATCTACCATTTGAATGAATCCCACCTGTTATAATTTTTATGTTAAAATCTTAAGAATTATTATGTATAAAAAATAAACCTTTATAAGTCAATATTCTTCCATATGATTTAGGATTAAACTAAGATATTATATACCGTTGTAGCAACCTGCATGAACCATAATTACAATGTCCCAACAAGGCCAATAAAGAAATGAAAGTTCTAGTTGCAGAAAACAATGAGCAAACGCTCAATCACCTTTGTGACATCCTTGAAAAGGATGGCTTTTCCACTTTGAAGGCACAAAGTGGCGAACAGGCTCTTGCTTTATATGGCGATGACAAGCCCGACTTTATTTGCCTGGATATAATGATGCCGGGCATGACCGGATATGATGTTTGTAAATCCATACGCAAAACCGACGAAGACACCCCTATTATTTTTATCAGCGGCAAAACCGAAACTTTCGATAAAATTCTTGGACTGGAACTTGGCGCGGATGACTATATCGTCAAGCCGTTTGACATCCACGAGGTCATCACACGCATACGCACAGTTGCAAGGCGGGCTATCAAACAAAGCAAGCCGGAAACAACGAGTGAAGAATTTCAAATTGGCTCTGTGACCATATTTCCGGGCAAGCTTAAAGGTCAAAAAGGCGATGATCAAATCGACCTTAGCTTGCGCGACATTAAAATTCTACGGCTTTTATATGATAATCGTGACCAGATTGTTGACCGGAATGTATTACTTGATTACTGCTGGGGGGCACATATCATGCCGGAAAGCCGCACTGTAGACTGGCATATATCACAGCTGCGCAAGAAAATAGAAGAAGACTCCAAAAACCCGCAAATTATTCAGACAGTTCATGGTGTTGGTTATAAATATGAAACCATGGAATCCTGATGAACAGAGATTTATTCCTACTCTACATTCATAGCAATCGGGTCGGCGTCCTATATTTCAGTGTCGTAACCTTCATTTTTATATATGCGCGTTTTACTTTGAAGGCGGTTCCGGCAACGACCTCCATTGTTGTCGCTAGTGTTTTTCTTGTGATCGCCCTTCTATTTTTGATCAAACAGCAAACCCTTTACAAAGAAACCATTCAGGACAAGGAAATCAGTGGCCCCATGCTGCGCAAGCGTGTGACGCATATTGCCCTGAACAAGCTGGGTTATATGATACCGTGGCTTACAATATTATGCTGGCCGTTAAACAGTCCGATTTTGAATGACCATCTGGTTGGCTATGCCTTTATCTTTTGCGCGTTATCGCTATATGCGGCCACCAGCGCCAGTTTTATGCCGTTATTCCTATGGGATCTTGCTATTCAGGTTGTGTTCGCAACACTTATGGTTGTCCTGAATCATAATATCGAAGAAATTTTTTACGTTAGCATCATCCTGACTCTATCCTTCTGTTTCTCATTATTTTTGGGTTTTAGAACCAATCAAGCTTCTAAAGAGCTGGTTGTGCGCAAGCACTTACTGGAAAATGCGAAGAAAAAAGCCGAAAGCGTCAGTCAGGCAAAATCCGACTTCCTTGCCGTTATGTCCCATGAGGTGCGCACGCCGCTAACTGGCATTTTAGGCATGACTGAATTTCTTAGAAACGCAAAACTTACCGATGAACAGCTTTCATATATTGATACGATCCAGAACTGTTCAAAGACCTTACTTAAAACCCTGAACGATGCACTGGATTTATCAAAGGTCGAAGCCGGTAAAATGGATATCAGCTACGAAAATTATAACCTGCACCAATTACTTGATGAAGTGATCAGAACCACCACACCGATGGCAAATGACAAGGGATTAAAACTGATACTGCGTAAATCAAAAACTTTGCCTGTTACAGCCTTCGGAGACCTTGACCGTCTCAGACAAGTTTTGCTCAACTTAATGAGTAACGCCCTGAAATTCACAAAAGAGGGCAGTGTAACGTTACAAGCCAAGCTTGCCGATGATGATACCATGATAAGGTTTGATATTATCGATACAGGTATCGGCATCAGCGAAACAGACCAAAAGAAACTCTTTAAAAAATTCTCGCAGATCAAACAATCTATCGAGAGCACACAAATCGGTTCCGGTCTTGGTCTATCTATAACAAAACATCTGATCGAACTGATGCAAGGCCGTATTCAGATTGAAAGTGATGTTGATAAAGGATCACGTTTTTGGTTCGTTATCCCCTATGAGCCATTCCAGGAAGGGCAACCCAAGATACAAGCGCCGCAAATGGCAGCGCCCGGACAATCTATTTCCGTGCTGATTGTCGAGGATAATCCGGTAAACCAAATGGTTGCAGAGAAAATGTTCACCGATCACGGTCACGACGTTACACTTGCTGGGAACGCCGCAGATGCGCTGAAAGAAGTAGCGCAGACCGATTACGACCTCGTCCTGATGGATATCAATCTGCCCGATATGGAAGGTACGAAGCTTGTGAAGAAAATACGCGCGCAGCAACCGCAATACATCGACATTCCTGTGCTGGCCGTGACAGCGAATATTGCCAACGCCACCTTAAAAGAAATCAGGCGCGCGGGTATGGATGGCTATATCGCCAAGCCATATGAAATGAAAGATCTCTTATACACATCCTTGCGCGCCGTTGGTAAGGATACCATTGCAACGACTGATGCCACAGGCGATACACTTGGCACTATTCCGGAGGAATACACGAAGAAGAAATCCAAGATCAAGGATCTGATCGGTGAGTTCGGAATTGATTATACAATTTACTACGCAGAGAGCTGCATAGATGAGATTAACAAACTCCTCGCCCTCACGCGCGCGCAAATCGACGCCGGTGATATGGAGGCTCTATCCAAAACTGCACATGATTTAAAGTCACTTTGTGGATCTTTGGATATGAACAATTCCGCCCTCACCGCAGAATCTGTAGAATCTTTGATCGAACAAGGATTCCATAAGGAAATTCCCGTGCTTATCGATAACCTGCACCTTCAGGCAGAGAGCGAAATCAACGATGTTAAAACGCTGCTCACAGAAGAATAGCCGCCCGTAATGCATTCCGGTTTTACTGTTTTTACGGCAATCCATCTATCCCCCCATATAATACAGAGATACACTAAAGCACCACGCTCTGGCGCCACACACTATAGAATGCGGAGCCCCTTTTTCATTCGCAGATATATGAACCATGCTAATGTGTATTAACAAACCTGAATATACAAATCACCACCGTGAAAAGCATTCCAGATGGCTCATATCCTACTCGCAGAAGACCGCACCGATGTCAGTTCTTTAATGATCGAAATTCTAGAGCTGGAAGGATATATCGTCGATTGGGTTCCAGATGGTCTTGCCGCGATTGATAAACTGCATGCCGCCCATCAATATGATATTATTATCACAGACATGGCTATGCCCGAACGAAACGGTATAGAGGTTATAAAACATGCGCAATCTCTGACAAGAAAGATACCCAGCATTATTATTTCCGGCGGAGATATTGATCCCGACCACCCCGAACTGGCAAATGATATGCAAAACGCAGCGAGCCCAACCGTGCTGGATTATACTACAACATCAATTGCCGATTGCGTTCTAAGAAAGCCCATAGACTTCAATATTTTACGCAGAGCAATTTCAATATTAGCCGCAGCCCCGCTTTCCAGCAAAGAGGCAAACTAATTCCAGCAAAGATTACGCACTTGCAAAAACAGTAAAAAGCCAGGTTTTCTGCGCCAAAAGAGCAATTATATATGCCAAAATGCAAATAATGCTTCCCTTTTGGGTGCTAAATCTGTACCACTTCACCTGAATAATAAACATTTTAAGTGGTAGTAATAGAAAATGACTAGAAATTTGCGTAACATAGCGATCATCGCTCACGTTGACCACGGGAAAACAACCCTGATCGACTCCATCATGAAACAAAGCGGCATGTTCCGCGACAACCAGAGCGTTGACGAACGCGTGATGGATTCCGGCGATCTTGAAAAAGAACGCGGCATCACAATTTTGGCAAAACCAACTTCTATCACATGGAAGAAAGATGGCGTTGATACACGTATCAACATTATCGACACACCTGGCCACGCTGATTTTGGCGGCGAAGTTGAACGGGTGCTACACATGGCCGATGGCGTTATCCTTTTGACCGATGCAGCTGAAGGGCCAATGCCACAAACAAAATTCGTTTTGGGTAAGGCGCTGGCTCTTGGTTTGAAACCTATTGTAATTATCAACAAAATTGATCGTCCTGATGGCCGTCCCGAAGAAGTTGTCGACGAAGTGTTCGATCTATTCGTATCTCTTGACGCCAGCGATGAACAACTGGACTTCCCAATTCTATATGCATCAGGCCGTGATGGCTGGTGTGTTAAAGATCTAGAAGATCCAAAAGAAAACCTGAATCCGCTTCTTGATTTGGTGCTTGAGCATGTATCTCCGCCAAATGTCGAAGAAGGCAAACCATTTGCGATGTTGGCGACACTACTTGATTCCGATCCATTTTTGGGTCGCTGTCTAACCGGCCGCGTCCTTCACGGCAGCGCCAAGGTGAACGACACGGTAAAAGCGCTAAACCTTGAAGGTGAAAGCGTTGAATCCGGCCGTTTGACAAAACTATTGATGTTTAACGGTACAGACCGTGCGCCGGTTGAAGAAGTTCATGCCGGTGACATTATCTGTATTGCCGGATTAACTAAAGCCTCTGTGGCTGACACAATCTGCGCCCCTTCTGTGACTGAGCCTTTGGCTTCGACACCGATTGATCCACCGACTATGTCTGTCACAATCAGCGTTAACGATTCCCCGTTTGCTGGACGTGAAGGCAAAAAAGTAACATCGACAATGATCCGTGAACGCCTTTTGGCCGAAGCGGAGACAAATGTTGCCATTACTTACGGCGAAAGCGCTGATAAAGATGCGTTTGATATTGGTGGTCGTGGCGAATTGCAGCTGGGTGTTCTAATCGAAACAATGCGCCGCGAAGGTTTTGAAATGACCGTTTCTCGCCCACAGGTTCTCTACCAGAATGACGGCGCGCAGCGCCTTGAGCCTATCGAAGAAGTTATCATTGATGTCGATGAAGAATATTCAAGCTCAGTTGTGGATGCGATGAACAGACGTAAGGCCGAAATGACCGACATGCGTTCAAGTGGTGCGGGTAAAACGCGTATCGTATTCCTTGCGCCATCTCGTGGTCTGATTGGATACCAAAGCCGCTTCTTAACACAGACACGCGGTACAGGCGTTATGAACCGTATTTTCCACTCATACGCCCCTTATAAAGGCGATGTCCCACAAAGACGTAACGGCGCGCTAATCTCTAATGATACAGGCACAGCAGTTGCATATGCTCTGTTTAACTTACAAGATCGCGGCTCAATGTTTGTTGGTCACCAGACACCTGTTTATATGGGCATGATCATCGGTGAACACAGCCGTGAAAACGATCTGGAAGTCAACGTTCTTAAGGGTAAGAAACTGACTAACGTTCGTGCATCTGGTACTGATGATGCGGTGACATTAACACCTCCACGCAAAATGTCTCTGGAAGATATGATGGCTTACATCAATGATGATGAGCTGCTTGAAGTGACGCCGGAAAATCTACGTTTGCGTAAAAGATACCTTGACCCGAACGAGCGTAAGCGTTTTTCAAAAATGAGCGCGAACGGCTAATTCTTCGGTCAAAGCTATAAAAACAAACTCAAAGGGCATATCGATTGAATAAATCATATGCCCTTTTATTATACGGCCAGTCCACCATCCCTCTCATTCACTCCATACCACCCCCAAATCTTCCCCGATAATCATTCATGGCTGCTATGCAAGGCACGATAACCACAAAAGATTCATTGCAATTATCGCCTGCATCCTTTTTACTGTTTTTGCAGTCTTCTTGATTTTTAAGGACTGCATCACAATAACAATATCAATAAGGGGTATTATATATGTTAGGTGATAAAAGCTGGGAAATCGCACATGGGTACAATGAAAACTCTGGCGCGAAAACTCCTGGAAAAGCTGCGAATACAAACGCAGAACCACGCAGTGACTTCGAAGAACTCGCAAGAGGTTACGCAAGTGATATGGAAGTGGATGATTACGAAAGACCGCAAAGACAACGCGAGATTTCCGAAGGCGAAGCCTGGCGAGAAATCATGTCTGATCCACATTTCCGTAGACAAGTTGCTGGCCTGTAAAAAACTGCGTATAAAACAAAGACCAAAGCCCCTTCTGTAATATAGCAAAGGGGCTTTATTTATCGCCTTATCCGCCGGTTTTCATCTCTTCAAGTTCAAGCCATCGCAATTCATAACGGCTGAGCCTATCCTGCGCCGCTGCCAGATCTTTGGTTGTACTATGAAAACCATCCGGATCTTTTTGATAAAATTCACCATCAGATAATAATACCGACAGGCTTACGATCTCTTCTTCGATCTTTTCGATTTTCTCTGGCAATTGTTTTAACTCGCGCTCCAGCTTATATGATAATTTAACCGCTCTTTTAGGTTCTGGCGTTGTATCCTGCGTTACAGGTTCATCCCCCGCCTTATCAACAGCACTTTCGGTGATTGCTTTCTTTTCCTTGTTTTTTAGCGGTGTCTGTTTTTGTACAATCTCGCCTCGGCTGGTCTTCATCTCCAGATAATCACTATAACCGCCAATACAGCTATCGACCTTACCGTCACCTTCAAATGCCAAAATCTGCGTTACTGTCTGGTCAAGAAAATCACGATCATGCGAAACCACAATCAACGTGCCCTTATACTGGATCAAGATTTCCTCCAGCATATCCAGCGTATCCATATCCAGATCATTAGTTGGTTCATCAAGGATCAGGCATGTTTTTGGATCTGCCAGAATTTTAGCCAGCATCAAACGGTTTTTCTGACCGCCGGATAATGTTGAAACCTTATCCTGTACACGCCCCGGATCAAACATGAAGTCTTTGAGATAACCGCATACATGCCGCGATTTGCCCATCACATCGATATAATCACCGCCACCAGGGCAGAGCGTCTTTTTCAGTGTTTCGGTTAAATCCAGATCTTGACGTTTTTGATCAAAATACGAAAATTCAAGTTCTTTACGGCGTTTGACCCTGCCTTGATCGGCGGTAAGTTCACCAATTAAAAGCTTCAAAAATGTTGTTTTGCCAGAACCGTTTTTGCCCAACACGCCGATACGATCACCGCGCGAAATTTTAATCGAAAATTTATCAAAAATCTCGACTGGCTTGCCTTCACCTTCGAACGACTTGCATACGTTATAAAACTCGGCAACGACCTTTGATCCTTCCTCCAGCTCTTTGGGCGCTTTCAGGTTAATTGTGGCCGTTGCCTTGCGGAAGGCTGACTCATCTGCCTTAAGTTTTTCCCGCATCTCGCGCACTTGTTCCACGCGCCGCACATTACGTTTTCGGCGTGCCTTAACACCGCGACTGGCCCATTCAACTTCCTGTGCCACCATTTGCTTCCGGTTTTTAAGCTCGCGTTCTTCTTGCTCCAAAAGCATGTTCGACCATTCATCAAAATATTTAAAACCGCGCGGGC
>JAUILO010000207.1 GCA_030432775.1 Alphaproteobacteria bacterium | reverse complement strand
TACATTTTGGTACGCCGGTGGTACCGGAAGAAAACATGATATAAAGCGGGTGATCAAATGACACTCTTTCAAACGCAACTTCGGCAGGTTTATAAGCTCTTAGAAAATCATCCTGCGTAACTGTATTATCTGCAAGATCAGACATCGGTGTTTTCGAACCAGCAAAAGAAATGATCACTGTTTTTTCAAGACTTGGCAGTTTGTTCTGAACATCCTTGATATTGGCTAGTGTATCGATTGTTTTGCCATTGTAATAATATCCGTCCACACTCACCAATAATTTTGGTTCGGTCTGGCTAAAACGATCAAGAACACCTTGTACTCCAAAATCAGGCGAGGCGGATGACCATATCGCGCCAAGGGATACAGCCGCCAGCATCGCAATAATTGTTTCAGGCATGTTCGGCATATAACCTGCAATGCGGTCGCCTTTTTTAACACCAAGATCAATATAGGCTTGTTGCCACAGGCTGACCTGTTCATAGAGCTGTGCAAATGTTAACGAGCGCTCTGCCCCTGTTTCATCACGAAATACAAGTGCAACGTGGTCATCACGTCTTTTCAGCATGTTTTCGGCATAATTGATCTGTGCATCAGGGAAGAAACGGCATTCTTGAAATTTATCCGCCTTTTTGTAAAGACGTTCGCCCTTTTCGCCGATCACGCCGCAAAAATCCCAGACCTTGTCCCAGAATTGTTCAGGGTGATCAATCGACCATTGCCAGATTGCCTGGTAATCCGTTCCAAGTGTTATGGATTGTTCTTTTTCAACTTCTGTTACGAATTTATATAGAAGACTGCTCTTCTTTCGCTCTTCGCTAGGCTCCCATAGTAGAATATTGCCTGAATCATTGTGACTATCGGTTGCAGTAGAGATCGCTTGTTCCATGGTGCGTTTCCTCACTTTATATTGGTTCTATGTAAGAGCCAGTATAGATTAGACAGCATTTTAACTTCGCACAAGGATATTTAAGAAGAAAATACGCCGGAAATGATTGCTATTAGTACATTTTGATCTAAATTATTGAACATAGATTTCACTTAAAACTATCAGCTAACAAGATAAAACAGAGCAGAAAAACGCTATGAGACAATGTACATCAATTCATTCTAATGTAAAAAACAGCCACATTTTCTTCACAGCATTTATTATATTTTCCATTTGTTGCTCTGTTTTATTTTTCGCTCCCTCTACCGCGCAATCTGAGGAAATAGGGGACGAACAATACGTTCAACTGCGCCTTGTTCCTGAAAAAGAGACCATAGAAGCAGGTGATACGATTCTGATAGCCATCGAAGAAAAGATCAAGCCAGACTGGCACACATACTGGATTAACCCCGGTGATTCAGGTGCTTCGATGAAGCTAACATGGCATCTGCCGGAAGGATTTGAGGCAGGTGAGCTGCAATGGCCAGTGCCAAACCGTGTGCCTTATGCCGGATTGATGAATTTTGGTTATGAAGAGCACGCCGTATTATTCCAAACAATTTCAGCCCCGGACGATCTACCGGAAGGTCCGATCAATCTAACAGTCGATTACGAAATTCTTGTCTGTCATGAGATCTGCATTCCCGAATTCGGCACGCTTGATGTCACGCTGAACAACGGATCCACCGAAAGCCACGATGAATATATTGCCCAACATTACTTGAAAGTGCCTTTTGATCTGCCTTGGACAGCCATATATAAAGCCACGGATGACCACATTGTCATTGATGTAAATGTACGCCAGCCGGAATTAATTTCATCACCCGGTGATATTATATTGTTTGAAATATATCCGTTCGAATGGGGCTATATTAATAACGCAGCTATTCAGGATGTCCGCGTTACATCACCGCATAATCTTCAGATTAAGTTAGAGCGGGGTGAGAATGAACTGACAGGGGGCGAGAATATCGATTTCGTTCTGGCCTATCAGAAAAAACCTACGGATGATACGGCGACAGGTGAAAGCGCACATGATGATGGTATTCATAAAGAAGCACCAAAAAAACACGCGCTCACATTATCAGCGATAGCTGATCCAGAATGGCTGGAAGCTGTGCAATCCCATAAGCCAAACGCGGCCGGCGTGCCTGATAAAGCGGACAATGCTGTTAATGGCGCTGTTAATGGAACGGCGAAGGATACAGCGCATAATTCTGGCAACAAGCACAGCAATCAAAATGACATTGCCCCTTCATCGCTAAACATCGTGCAAGCCATGTTATATGCGCTATTTGGCGGTATAATTTTGAATCTTATGCCTTGTGTGTTCCCGATTTTATCGATGAAAGCCCTACATCTGAGCAAAGCGGCAACAGAAGAAAACGCACATATACGCATGCACGGCATTGCCTATACAGCCGGTATATTACTCACCTTTGGCGGGCTTGCCGGAACGCTGATCGTGCTTAAATCTGCTGGCGCGCAAATTGGCTGGGGTTTTCAATTACAAGACCCATTAATTATTACCGCGCTTATATTCTTATTTTTTGCCATTGGTCTAAACCTATCCGGTCTTTTTGAAATAAAAGCTGGCTTTGGTAATGTCGGCAGCAATCTCAGCCGCAAAAAAGGACCGGCAGGATCATTTTTCACAGGCATTCTTGCAACAATTGTTGCCACGCCCTGTACTGCACCATTCATGGGAATTGCTATTGGCTTTGCACTCACCCAGCCATCCATCATAGCGCTATGCGTTTTCTTGATGTTGGGGCTTGGTCTTGCACTTCCGTTTCTGGCGTTATCTTTTATTCCCTCCCTACATAAGATTTTGCCTAAACCCGGCGCATGGATGGAAACATTCAAAGAATTTCTCGCTTTCCCGATTTACCTATCGGTGGCTTGGCTGGTCTG
>JAUILO010000048.1 GCA_030432775.1 Alphaproteobacteria bacterium | reverse complement strand
GCTTGAAGGTACGGTAATTGATTGTTTCAGGTTTTTTAACTTCACCATATGACCAAGACAGCATCTGCTCAGGGCTAGCCATAGAGATACGAATGCTATCAAAACTTTGCGGACCTGTTGGCTGTCCAAATAGTTGCATAAGTTCGTTCATTTTACTTTACCTTCTTTCTTTAAATAACTGGGATTATTTAAGTTGTCCTCAGAATTTCTGTACACCATCTTTGCGCTCTACAGTATGTAGAACAATTTGTTCAAACCTTTGAACGGTAGATTCCGCAAAAGGCGCTTCTTTCTTTTCGATCTGGAAATTTGCAACAACACCTGGTGCGGTTTCCCAAATCATACTCATAAAATAGTTCTCAATCGGGCCTTTGCCGATATAGTAAGTTGTGTAGCCAACAAGGTCTTCACCTTCACCGTAGAGCTTCACTTTACCAATCTCGCGTCGCGGGCCACCTTCGCTTTGTACCTTGCGGATGTAATCAAACAAGAACTGCGCCGGGTCCTTAACGGCAAATACACTCACTGTCGCGGCTGTCGCATCGCTTTGCTCCTCGCCGACTTTCGAGCGGTATTTATAGAGAACCGCACCGCGTTCTGTTTTCTCCGCTGAATAGTAATCACTTAAGCTAAACTGTTGTGTCAAAGACAAGAAAGACTGGCCAAATTCACGTTCAGATGCTTCAACATTTGCCGAAGCCACAGTAGCGAAGGATGTAGCACCCGCAAGTGCTGCCATCACTGTTATCACTAATATCCGAACGATATTTATCAAGACTTTCTACCCTTTTACTTGCAACCAGCTTTCGCCAGGTCCTATTCGTTTGTGCCACCTTGTTTCATATCAACATTCAAGCCAAGAGCTTTCAGTTCTTTTACAAGAACGTTGAATGATTCAGGGATACCGATTTCAAAGTTATCTTCACCGCGAACAATCGCTTCGTAAACTTTGGAACGGCCAGCCACGTCATCGGACTTCACTGTGAGCATTTCTTGCAAGCTATGCGCTGCACCGTATGCCTGAAGTGCCCAGACCTCCATCTCACCGAAACGCTGACCACCGAACTGGGCTTTACCACCAAGCGGCTGTTGCGTAACAAGAGAGTATGGACCAATCGAACGGGCATGAAGCTTATCATCAACCAAGTGATGCAGTTTCAGCATGTAGATATAACCAACAGTCACCGGACGGTGGAATCTTTCACCTGTACGACCATCAATCAATGTCATCTGACCTGAACCATGCAAGCCTGCATTTTCAAGCAATGCTGTTACATCATCCTCAGCCGCGCCATCAAATACCGGTGTTGCCATCGGCACACCGCCACGAAGGTTATGAGCCATTTCAAGCATTTGCTCATCAGATAGAAGCGTTACTCTCTCGTCATACTCTTTGTCACCATAAGCAACTCTAAGTTTGTCTTTAAGCTCGCCCATATCGCGCTTGCCTTCTTCTTCAGCCTGATAGTTATCGATCACTTCACCGATTTGCTTACCAAGTGTTGCAGAAGCCCAGCCCAAATGCGTTTCCAAAATCTGCCCCACGTTCATACGTGATGGAACACCAAGCGGATTCAACACGATATCAACAGGAGTACCATCTTCAAGATATGGCATATCAGCAACCGGCATAATCTTAGAAACCACACCTTTGTTACCGTGACGACCGGCCATTTTATCACCCGGCTGCATCTTACGTTTCACAGCAACGAAGACTTTTACCATCTTCATCACACCAGGAAGAAGTTCGTCACCGCGCTGAAGTTTTTCAACTTTAGTCTCAAAACGATGCTTCAGATCCTCGACATCACCTTCAAATGTTCTGGATACAGCTTCAATATCCTCCATACAAGATTCGTCTTCAATTGCAATTTGACGCCATAGACCACGCTGTACTGTTTCCAGATCAGCCATTTTGATTTTGTCGCCTTTCTTGATTTTCAGATCTTTCGGTCCAGACACAAATGTTTGACCTTCAAGAAGTGAACCCAGACGGCTGTAGTAACCATCTTCCAAGATTGAACGCTCATCATCACGGTCTTTTGCAAGACGTTCGATTTCAGCTTGCTCGATAGAAAGGGCACGAGCATCTTTGTCTACGCCGCGACGATTAAATACGCGAACCTCAACAACAGTACCAAAACCGCTTGGTGGCATGCGAAGTGATGTATCTTTTACATCAGCCGCTTTTTCACCAAAGATCGCGCGAAGAAGTTTTTCTTCCGGAGTCATCGGGCTTTCGCCTTTTGGTGTAACCTTACCAACCAGAACATCACCCGGACCAACTTCAGCACCGATATGAACGATACCGGCCTCATCAAGGTGTTTCAGTGCTTCTTCACCAACATTAGGAATATCACGGGTGATTTCTTCGGTACCAAGCTTGGTATCACGCGCCATCACTTCGTATTCATCAATGTGGATCGATGTATAAACATCATCTTGAACAATACGTTCTGACAGAAGGATTGAATCCTCGAAGTTGTAACCATTCCAAGGCATAAACGCGACAAGCACGTTGCGACCAAGAGCCAGTTCACCAAACTGTGTTGATGGACCATCAGCAATAATATCGCCAATTCTGATTTCATCACCAACCTTAACCAAAGGACGCTGTGTAATACATGTGTTCTGGTTCGAGCGTTGGAATTTCATCATCTTGTAGATATCAATTACCGGCTCGTCTGTTTTAAGATCTTCAGTTGCCTGAATAACGATACGCGTAGCATCAACCTTCGTTACAATACCTGAACGACGTGCTGTCACCGCCGCACCAGAGTCACGCGCCACTGTTGCTTCCATACCTGTACCAACAAGTGGAGCATCGGAGCGAAGCAATGGAACAGCCTGACGCATCATGTTTGACCCCATCAATGCACGGTTCGCATCATCGTTTTCCAAGAAAGGAATAAGAGATGCTGCAACAGACACAATCTGTTTCGGAGACACGTCCATGTAATTAATTTGATCGGGTTTGGCGACCAAGTTCTCACCAGCCTGACGACATGAAACAAGATCAGCTACGAAGCCACCTTTATCATCAAGTTCGGCATTTGCCTGAGCCACAGTGTAATGAGCCTCTTCCATTGCAGACATGTAAACAACTTCATCAGTCACTTTACCGTCTTCAACACGGCGGTATGGGCTTTCGATGAAGCCATATTTATTTACGCGTGCAAATGTCGCAAGAGAGTTGATCAAACCAATATTCGGCCCCTCAGGAGTTTCAATCGGACAAATACGACCATAATGCGTTGGGTGCACGTCACGCACCTCAAAACCGGCACGTTCACGTGTCAGACCACCCGGCCCCAAGGCTGAAAGACGACGTTTATGTGTAATCTCTGATAATGGGTTTGTTTGGTCCATGAACTGGGATAGCTGCGATGAACCAAAGAATTCACGAACAGCCGCCGCCGCAGGTTTTGCGTTAATCAAATCGTGTGGCATGTATGTATCGACATCAACAGATGACATACGTTCACGAATTGCACGTTCCATACGAAGCAAGCCAACACGGATTTGGTTTTCCATCAATTCACCAACAGAACGAACACGACGGTTACCAAGGTTATCAATATCGTCAATCTCGCCGTAACCATCTTTTAGGTCATGCAGGTATTTTACGATCGCCAGAATATCTTCTTTACGAAGAACACGAACCTGATCACCCGCATCAAGATTTAGACGACCGTTCATTTTCACACGACCAACAGATGATAGGTCGTAGCGCTCCGGATCAAAGAATAAAGAGTGGAACAACGCTTCCGCAGATTCAACTGTCGGTGGCTCACCAGGGCGCATAACACGGTAAATATCGATCAATGCTTCTTCACGTGTATCACATTTATCAAGCTCCAATGTGTTACGGATGTATCCGCCGACATTGATGTGATCAACAGCAAGAAGAAGAAGCTCGTTAATACCCATAGTAGCCACTTGCTCTAGATCTTCTTCTGTCAATTCATGGCCAGCTTCGTAGAATACTTCACCGGTTTTCATATCAAAGATATCTGTTGCAAGATATTTACCAACCAACTGGTCTTCAGCAACAAGCATTTCAGATAAGCCGTCTTCAGCCATTTTCTTGGCTTTACGTGGTGTAATTTTATTACCGGCCTCAAGAACAACGTCACCAGTTTTGCCATCGATCAAATCGTAAGCAAGTTTGATACCGCGCATACGCTCTGCATCAAAAGGTGTTTTCCAGCCTTTTTTGTCTTTTGTGTAAGAAATACGATCATAGAATGTTTCTAGGATCTCTTCGTTACCCATACCTTGAACCAACAATGAATCAGGTGTTTCATCGTTATCGTAACAACGCTGTTTGTATTCAACAGTTTCTGCACTATCAATCGCACGAAGCAATGTTGTCACAGGGAGTTTTCTACGACGATCAATACGAACATTCATATTGTCTTTGGCGTCAAATTCAAAATCAAGCCATGAACCACGGTAAGGAATGATACGTGATGAGAACAAGTACTTACCTGTTGCGTGTGTTTTACCACCATCATGATCAAAGAACACACCAGGAGATCTGTGCATCTGGGAAACGATAACACGCTGCGTACCGTTAACAATAAATGTACCTTCATTGGTCATTAAAGGCATGTCGACCATGTATACATCCTGCTCTTTAATGTCGCGAATAGAACGAATACCTGTTTCTTCATCAACATCAAATACAGACAGACGCAATGTCACACGCAATGGAGCTGCGAAAGTCAAATCGCGCTGGCGACATTCATCCTCATCGTATTTCGGTGCTTCAAGTTCATACTTCACATAGTCGATTTCTGCGCGGTCAGAAAAGTCTTTAATTGGGAATACAGAAGTGAACACTTCATGCAGACCTTGCATTTTTCTTTCCTCTGCAGGAACGAAAGCTTGCAAGAATTCTTCGTAAGACTGTCTTTGGATCTCAATCAGGTTAGGCATTGCCGCCACTTCCCTGATTTTACCAAAGGAACGACGAACACGCTTGCGACCGGTAAAACTGCCGACATCATTAGAAGGCGTTACTGTGCTTTTGTTCTGTGTTGCCTTGGTAGTGGATTTCTTTTCTGATTTGCTCATTTTGTCTCACCCTTGTGATGTGTATACTTTATATTACAACGTTCTGTGTTCTTTAGCTCGTCCGTGTCAGGCCAGCATGTGGCTTACCTTACTGTATATGTAAGCCTTCTAGCGACTTCCGCAGCTATATGTAGCTCATTACGGGTTCAAAATAAGTTACAAGAACGACAAAACACCCTGATCCTCATATCTGGACCAAAGCGGTAAAATAACTGTCTATTTGTATATCTTATTCTGCACTGTCAACAATGTTCCGGCTGCAATTGCGTCCAGATATATGGCGCAGTAAAAGGTTTGTGTCAACCTTTTTATGCACCACGTCCCAAAACAGGCAAAATCCCGGGGCGACTTCGCAACCCCGAGATGCCTAATTTTTATGAAAGCTGAATTACTTCAGTTCAACAGAAGCGCCAGCTTCTTCAAGCTTTTTCTTTAGCTCTTCTGCTTCGTCTTTCTTAACGCCTTCTTTGATTTCTTTTGGTGCACTTTCAACTAGATCTTTAGCTTCTTTCAAGCCAAGACCTGTGATTGCGCGTACTTCTTTAATAACAGCAATTTTGTTTCCACCAGCAGAAGCAAGAAGAACTGTAAATTCATCTTTCTCTTCTTCAGCAGCTGCGCCAGCAGCAGGTGCAGCAACAGCAACAGCAGCAGCTGCAGCAGATACGCCCCATTTTTCTTCAAGCAATGTAGCAAGCTCAGCTGCTTCCATTACTGTCAATGCTGATAGATCTTCTGCGATTTTCTCGATATTAGCGGCCATTTTAGTTCTCCTTCGTTTTAAGTATTAAATTTAAAGCCAATAAATTTCTTATATTCAGTCCGTTTAGTTACCGACTAGCCTTTTTCAGCGTAAGCTGAAACAACACGAGCCAGTTTCCCGGCTGGAGCCTTGGTAAGCTGAGCCACTTTCGTAGCAGGCGCTTGAACAAGACCAATGATTTTACTGCGAAGCTCATCAAGAGATGGAAGAGATGCAAGTTTCTTCACGCCTTCTGCGTCAAGTGCAACTTCACCCAAACCACCGGATACGATAACCAGTTTTTTGTACTTCGAAGCAAACTCATGTGCGATTTTCGCGGCAGCCACAGGATCCTGTGATGTCGCGACCCCTGTTGGTCCGGTGAAATCACCAGCCAAATGCTCGAATTTTGTGCCTTTCAAGGCAATACGAGCTAGAGAGTTCTTTGTTACCTTAAAGCTTGCACCGTTTTTGAATAGCTCACTACGTAGCTCAGTCATTTCAGAAACAGTCAAACCTTCATTGTGCATCAAAACAACGATCTCACCTTCGGTGAAACGCTCGTTCAACGCTTTAATTTCTTCTTGCTTGCGTCCACGGCTCATAGGCATTTTATGTTCTCCTTCACGTTCTCACGCAATTAAATCAAATCTTGCAATAAAAAAGGACGAGATATCTCTCGTCCCGTCCTCAAATAATAGAAAATAAAAAAACAATATCAGCCAATATAAAGCCGACACAGTTTGAAATTTTTATTTCCTATCTACACGGGTATTATATAGCCCAACCGGCTAAGTCCCATGATCTCGGACAGGTTCAGTTTCCATGCGATAACGCATATTCATTGAAACTGCTGTGCTTATAGAAGATAGCCAGACTATCGTCAAGCATTTAATCGTAAATTCTATTAGCAAAAATCAAAGGCCGAACAGCACAGCCATAGCGGCCTTTGATAATTCTTTATTCAAACGGCTATTAAGCCGCTTTCTTTTCTTCTTCCAAAGAAGAGATATCAACGCGGATACCAGGACCCATAGTAGAGGTCACAGTTACTTTGCGGATATATGTACCTTTGGCACCGGCAGGTCTAACGCGTTTGATTTCCTGAATAAACGCAGTCGCATTCTCAAGAAGGTCTTTAGCGCTAAAGCTTAACTTACCAATACCAGCATGAACAATGCCTTCTTTTTCAGCACGGTATTCAATTGCGCCGCCTTTAGCAGATTCAACAGCTTTTTTAACGTCTGTTGTCACCGTGCCCAATTTCGGGTTCGGCATAAGACCTTTAGGACCCAGCACTTTACCCAAACGACCAACAAGTGGCATCATATCTGGTGTTGCGATACAACGATCAAAATCGATTTCACCTTTTTGAATTGTTTCCATCAAATCTTCCGCACCAACGATATCAGCACCAGCGTCCAGCGCTTCTTTAGCTTTGTCGTCTTTTGCGAAAACAGCAACACGCAAAGATGCACCCGTACCATTTGGAAGTTCGATCATACCACGAACCGCCTGGTCCGCGTGTTTTGGATCAATACCAAGATTCATTGCAACTTCCAGGCTCTCGTCAAACTTGGTTGTTTTTGCCAAGTCCTGAAGAATCTTTACAGCTTCTTCTAAAGAGTATTCCTTCATGCGATCAACGCCAGCATAAGCGGCTTTCATTCTTTTTGCGATTTTAGCCATGCTATTAACCCTCCACTACTTCGATACCCATAGAGCGTGCAGTACCTTCGATAATCTTGGTAGCAGCCGGGATATCATTTGCGTTTAAATCAACGAATTTTTCTTCGGCAATCTTCGCACACTGTGAACGACGTACTTGCGCAACGACTTCACGGCCAGGATGATTAGCACCACTCTTCAGCTTCGCAGCTTTCTTCAAGAAGAAACTGGCTGGAGGAGTTTTCGTGATGAAAGTAAAGGAACGGTCTTCATAAACCGTAATCTTAACAGGAATCGGCATGTTCTTTTCAAGACTATCAGTCTGTGCATTGAACGCTTTACAGAATTCCATGATGTTCACACCGTGTTGACCCAAAGCCGGACCAACTGGTGGGGACGGGTTCGCGCCACCCGCAGGGATAATCAGGTTAATGTAACCCGAGATCTTCTTTGCCATTTTAATTCTCCGTTTTTAAATGTTATGACGAAGTTTCGTGGTACAGCCTGCCTATGGACTTATAAGACAAAGCCTCCCACAAAATTTTCCTTCTATACGAAAGAAGGCGCAACATAGCGCCTTCAAATTCATAAATCAAGCTTTTTAAACAATGATATTTTACAATTTTTCTACTTGAGAATATTCAAGCTCAACAGGCGTTGCACGACCAAAGATCGAAACGGAGACTTTAAGTTTAGATTTCTCTTCGTCGATATCTTCAACAGTACCGTTGAATGATGCGAATGGTCCGTCTGTCACTTTCACTTCTTCGCCAATATCGTAGATAATGCTTGGACGTGGGCGCTCGATACCTTCCTGGATTTGTTTGATCAACTGGTTTGCTTCACGCTCGCTAATCGGCATAGGCTTACCAGCACCCAAGAAACCTGTAACCTTCGGTGTATCTTTCACCAAATGCCACAGATCATCTTGCAGATCAAGCTTAGCAAGAACGTAACCAGGGAAATATTTTCTTTCGGCCTGAACGCGCTGTCCGCGTCTTACTTCAACCACTTCTTCTGTTGGAACCATGATCTCTTCAACCAAAGACTCCAAACCTTTTTTACGGGCTTTTTCCTGAATAGCCTCAGCAACCTTATGTTCAAAACCGGAATAAACGTGCAATACATACCAACGCGCAGCCATTATTCTATCCTATCCTTATTTAATGTGTTCAACTTCAATTCAAACCAGCCCATTAACCAGACTGTCTTATTCTACATACCAATATTTAAAATTAGACTTACAATGAACGCCAAGATCTGATCAGCACAGAACAAAAACACGGCTGAAAAGAACACCATGAAGAACACAGCAATCGTACTTACACCGGTCTCCTTGCGAGACGGCCATGTAACCTTCTTCATTTCAGACTTAACCTGACGAATGAATTCAAACGGTGATTTCTTTGTAGATGTTTTTGCCATTGTAACCCTCAGTTCTTCGTTTACTTGCATCAACTATGCCCGTATCAAGCATATAAATATCAGCAATAATCTGTCCGCCCCACAGGTTCGTAACGCGCCGGGCGCTTTTTAGAAACCTTATTTTCGGGGAAATACGAGATGGTTTTAGCGTAAAAAAATACACTTGGCTAGTAAAATATGCCCAACACACCAAAAACTTGACCTGCACCACAACCTGCTCGTATAACTCTTCGCGGATAACAATCCATACCGACACATATATAAGTGTCGCTATGATAAAATGAAGATACAATGACAATATAACCATGTTATAATTCGAGCCGGCCGAACAAGGCTCAAATAAACAAGACAAAACAAAACAAAACAAAACACAAAGAAAAAGCACCCATCATGAATGCGCAAATACTAAAGAGCCGCAAAGACATCACAGTCAGGCCTTATTTTCTATCCAACAGAATTTCAACCAAGAGCATCACAACAGCAACCCGTATCGCTGCAAACCCGACAGTTATTTCCGCCGGTGAAAAAGGCTGTGCGGTATTATTCCGCTATGGCGTGGTGGTTTTCTTTGGCACAACCGAAGATGAAGAAGCCCTTTTCATCAAAAGCAAAGAAGAAATCTTTATCGAGCCGCGTACCGCCATCATCGGCGATAACGTCATATTGGGTGTCACACCAAAACAAGACGATAACATTCAAGACAACCTGATATCTATCAAGAAAATGGATATTGGCTATATCCAGCTTATTGCCGAGGTTCTCGCAAGAAGCGTTGTACTTGATGCATATGAACAAGACATATCCACCACCTTTGACCACATAGACCCCATAGCAAGCGAGCTACAGGCACGCGGTCCAAAAGGAAAAAGCGCCAAGAAACTGATGCGCCATATCGGACATACACTTTCAATTCAACGCAAAATGATTGGTCAGGTCGAAGTTGAAGGAAAGCCCGATGTGCTCTGGGAGCGATCCGATCTTGAAAAGCTTTACCACCTGATTGAAAATGAATTTGAGATCACAGAACGTCATACCGCTTTAAAACATAAATTAGAGCTTATTCACCAAACCGCAGAAACCATGCTCGGTATTTTAAGCGAGCGCAGAACCCTGCACGTTGAATGGTATATCGTGATTTTGATCGTTATCGAGATTTTCATCACGCTCGGCGAAAAATTTGCCCCGCATATAATGTAAACACCAGCTTGATTGCCACACCTGGCATTTGACATATCTACAACCTTTATGATAACTTTACCCGCATCAATAAGGGAAGCAGAATATGCCAGATGCCCAAGCGCCTCTCAACAAAGCCAGTGTCATATTAATCAACGGAACATCCTGTTCCGGCAAATCAAGCACAGCTAAATTTCTGCGGCACAATCTGGATGGTGAATATCATCATATTGCATGGGATGATTACGTCGAGAGAGTCAAGCAAGACAGCAAGATCACCGATGAAGAGAAAAAGGATCTATTTCAACTCTTTTTAAAACAGACATGCGAAAAACTGGATGCCGGAGAAAATCTTATTCTAGACGTGGTATGCGTACCAACCAATACGTTACAAACATTACTTGACACCTACGCACCATACAACCTTTACACGGTTTATATCGAAGCGCCACCACACATTTTGCGCGAACGAGAACTTCCAAGACAAAACCGCACCAACGGTCAAGCCGAAGAACAGTACAATCAAATTCATAACGAAGAAAACCATCCCCCTTATGACATTGTGTTTGATAGCTATGATTTTTCAACACGAGAAATCGGGACAGCAATTATTCGCGATTTAACATCGCGGCTGCAAGCGCAGGCAAATCTTGGCTCATCGCGCACTAATCCTAAGCCTTAACAGCCGTCGACCTGCGGGAATAGCTTAAAGCAGCGCCATATTAAAGCTACACCATATTAAAGCTGTGCCATATCCTCTGACCAGCGCAATACAGGCTGGCGCGCGGCTTTAACCTCATCAAGGCGTCTGCGTGGCGTGCTGAGCGGAAATTCATGGAATTGATCCGTATTACCAGCCTTGACCTCATCTGCGACATGACGCATCACGCCAATAAAGCGATCAATTGAATCCTTGCTTTCGGTTTCAGTCGGCTCGATCAACATAGTACCCGGCAATACAAGCGGGAAATACACAGTCATCGGGTGAAAACCATATTCAGTCAATGTCTTGGCGATATCAAGCGTTGTAACATCATCTTCCTTACTTTCGCCCTTTTGTAACTTGTCTGTAATCATACATTCATGCATACACGGCCCTTCATAAGGCACATGATAAACATCCTGCAACTGACTTAGGATATAGTTCGCATTTAACACCGCACCTTCAGCCACTTCCTGCAACCCATCTGAGCCATGAGATAACATGTAAGATAGCGCGCGTATATGCATACCGAACTGACCATGGAAGCCACGCATCTTACCAAGGCTTTCCGGCTGATCATCCTGCGTTTGCAAATGGTATCCACCAGCAATCTTCACCACCACAGGCACAGGTTGATATGGTGCAAGCTCTTCAGTTACGCAAATCGGGCCACTACCCGGCCCGCCGCCGCCATGCGGTGTGGAAAATGTCTTGTGCAAATTAATATGCATCACATCCACACCAAAATCACCCGGACGAATTTTACCAACCAGCGCGTTAAAATTCGCGCCATCACAATAAAAATAACCACCAGCCTCATGCAACAAGTCAGCAATATCCAGAATCTCAGTTTCAAACAAACCACATGTATTCGGATTTGTTACCATCATACCGGCAATATCCGCGCCGTTTGGATCTGTCATTGTCAGCGCTTCTTTAAACGCAGCCACGGTTAAGCGTCCGGTTTCCTTTGTAGAAATTGTACGCACATCATACCCACACATAACGGCCGTTGCCGGATTTGTTCCATGCGCGGAATCAGGTATGAGTACTATTTTCTTTTGCGTATTCCCTTTGGCTTCATGGGCACGGCGAATTGTCATCATACCAGCCAGCTCACCATGCGCGCCCGCAGCAGGAGACAAACAAACTGCCGGCAAAGCTGTAAGTTCTGCCAGATAGTTTTGCAAATTATACATAAGCTCCAAAGCGCCTTGCACAGTCTGTTCAGGTTGAAACGGGTGGATATGCGCAAGCCCTGGCAAACGTGCCAATTTTTCATTTATGCGCGGGTTATGTTTCATCGTACATGAGCCCAGCGGAAAGAAACCGTGATCGATAGAGTAATTCCATGTCGACAAACGAACGAAATGACGCACAACTTGCGGTTCAGATACTTGCGGCAAACCTATATTGCCGCGCTCGTCCTGTCCGGTACGCAGCGGAATGTGACGCAATGGCTCAAGATCAACCGCAGGTTCATCATTGCGCTTTTTCTCCCATAGTAGATTTTCTTCATACTGCAAGCCGCGACCTTCGCTATCCAGTGATTGTTTCATTTTTCCCGCCTGTTCAATATTACGTTCTGCTGCCATATTTATATCTTTCGTCTTATTTGCGCTTTGCCGTTAGCTTGTTAAAACTGTCACTTTAGCCCTTTGATAAAATTCTGTTCAATGCAATACGATGCATGTGGTGTAAATTCACATCCGCCAGATCTTCAAGCCTGATCCACTGACACACACCGTCTTCCGGAGTATCCTGTTGACCGTCAAAGTAAAGATCATCAATCGCAGCACCATCAAGCTTGTAAAAGAATTGATCATAATGCCAATACTCATCCTGGTTCTCAGCATAAAACTGCACACGCTGCGTTAATTGGGGCTGCACCTCAGGACGCGCCAGATCAAGGCCTGTTTCCTCGGCTATTTCTCGTATAAGCGCTTGCCACAATGTTTCACCATCATCAACACCACCGCCCGGTAATTCCGGAACTTCCGGAGATGACTTTGGCCATACCAGTAATATTTTACCCGCGCTGAGCAGAACAGAAAACGCGCCGACACGCCTGATCTGCGTATCGCTTTCATCAGGAATGTGCCCACGCCCCCAACGATCGAAAAACTCATCTTCTTTTACTATGGCTTGCATTCATACTCTCCGTATAGTCCCGTCCATATAGCGCCCATCCGCTTTATCGGTCTATTTAATCGCTTCTGTCAACGCGCCGACAAACTCCTCGACATCCTTGAGTGTTGTCATTTCCGTCACAGCACATAACAAACGATTACCGTCAAGCGGGTATCCGGCAATAATGCCTTTTTCAGCAAGACCATTAACCAGATCATGCGCATCCACCGGCAGTTGAATAACGACTTCATTAAAGAACGTATCATTCACTACAGATAACCCATCAACCTTATTGATGATATCCACGAAATCGCACGCAGCTTCATGATTAAGCCGCGCAAGGTGTTTAAACCCATCTTCGCCAAGTAAGCTCATATGCACGGTAAAAGCCAGCGCACATAACCCCTGATTTGTACAAATATTCGATGTCGCCTTTTCACGGCGAATATGCTGCTCGCGGGTACTAAGCGTTAGCACAAAACTACGTTTGCCGTCTGCATCCACAGTCTGTCCACATAAACGCCCCGGCATTTGTCTGATGTTCTCTTTTGATGTCGCAAAGAAACCAAGATGCGGGCCGCCAAAGCTCATCGGCAAACCGATAGACTGCGCCTCGCCACAAACGATATCCGCCATATCCGGCGCTTGCAACAATCCCAGTGACAAAATCTCTGTCACGACAACAACGAGTTTCGCGCCAGTTTCATCACAGTATTTACGCCATTGTTCATAGCGATGCGGCTGACCGAAGAAATCCGGACTTTGTATGATGACACAAGCCGTATCATCATCAGGCTCGCCGCCTTGCTGTATCTGAACATCATCATAATTTTTGCTGTAGCTGACAAGGACGTCATAATATTCGGGATGAATATCGTTACCCAATACAATCTTGTTTCGTTTTGTTAAACGCATAGACATCAGAGCCGCTTCAACCATAGCCGTTGCGCCATCATATAAAGATGCGTTTGCAACCTCTTGCCCTGTCAGCTGAGCGATATAGGTCTGATATTCAAAAATAGCCGCTAGTGTACCTTGGGCAATCTCGGGCTGGTATGGCGTATATGCCGTCAGGAACTCACTGCGCTGAATGATATAATCGACAGTTGAAGGAATGTGATGAAAATAACAACCCGCACCAAGAAAGAACGGCCCGTCTATTGCAGAGTGATTCTGATTTGCATAACCGGATATCTGGCGCTCCACCTGCATCTCGCCCATATGCAAAGGCAAGTCAGCCAAACCTTCTATGAACGCGGATTGTGGAACATCTTTGTATAATTCATCAACACTTTTAACACCAACCGCTTCGAGCATCTCGGCACGGCTTTTATTATCTCTAGGCAAGTAACGCATATTTTAGACCTTATTCAGATTTATATTCGTGCGGACCATACTAGCCGAGCCAATAAACCGCACCTTAAGAACATCGCAGACATTACATCACGATGAATTCGTCAGGATTAGTCCAGCTCACTAATGTATTTATCGTAAGCGTCTTTATCCATAAGTTCTTCAAGCTCATCAGAACTGCTCATCTTGATCTTTGCAATCCAGCCTTCTTCATAAGAAATCTTGATTGCTTCTGGCTCATCGCTCAACCTGTCATTCACTGCGACAATCTCGCCGCTCACAGGTGTATATACTTCCGCGGCTGTCTTCACAGATTCTACGACCGCAAAATCATCACCTTTAGAAAATGTTGCGCCAACATCAGGCAGCTCCACAAACACGATATCTCCCAGTGCGTCCTGCGCATATTCGGTAATTCCCAGAACAGCAACATCGCCATCCTCCACACGAACAACTTCATGAGCCTTCGTATATTTTAATGCGGTATTGGTCATAGCCACTCCCGTTCTTTGTTAAAGTCATTGATGAATAAATTAGGATTATCCCATACAGAGATTCTCTTCAATAGCTATGAGGAAAACATTTATAAATTATGCAGGATAATTTTAATCCATCCGCAGAACACAAACAAAAAACATTGCCCAAAAACAAAAACATGCCCCGGCACACTACGCCTTGTGTTAGCCTGCCTGTTATCCCGCGTATCAATCCCGTATAGGCAGCTATATCAAAGCGTCCATTCAAGCCAGCAGTCAGGCAGCCTTCATTTTCATTGATTTTGTCTTGGCAGACACAAAAGACAATGGCGCAACACGCGCTGTAATTTCCCGGTTACGAACAACAACTTTTACAATAGCGCCTGTTTTTGCGTAAGCCGGATCAACATAACCCTGCCCTATGCCTTTTTGCAAAATGGGCGAAAAACCACCACTGGTCAGCATACCAATTTCCGTTCCGTCTTCAGATAAAAGCTGCGCACCTTCGCGGGCAATCCCCTTATCCGTCAGTTCAATTCCAACACGAATGCGGCCGGCTCCATTTTTCTGCTGACCACGAATAACGTCATGCCCCAGAAAACTCTCATTGTGTTTACTCACCACCCAGCCCAGCGACGCTTCGATCGGGGTAATAGTATCATCCAGATCATGACCATATAAAGGATACCCCATTTCGAGACGTAGCGTATCACGAGATGCGAGCCCTGCTGGCTTGACTTCGCCGCTTTCAAGAAGCTTATCCCAAACAGTGCCTGCATGCGCATTCGGAACACTTAATTCAAAACCATCTTCGCCTGTATACCCCAAACGGCTCACGTAAATTTTCTCGTCTTCTGCGTAAGGAAAAGTTTGAA
>JAUILO010000047.1 GCA_030432775.1 Alphaproteobacteria bacterium | reverse complement strand
TCTTTTAACACCTACACCCTAAAATATTTCGTTTTTTTATAACCTTGTTTGATATCTAGCTTGATATCTTATCGCAAACTCTTATTAGATCTGTGCGCGCCCGTCACATTACAACAATTTCACATCATAATAATTTCACATGACACCACATTCTATACAAATGCGTCTATTTTATACACGAGATTCTCTATTATGGTTTCGATTGATCCCGCATCACTTTCAATCATGATATCTGCTTTTTCATAGGTAGGATAGCGCGCTTCCACCAATGCTTTCAAAATCTCCTCTGGATTTCCCTGGTTAAGCAATGGCCGGTTCGAGTTCTTTGATGTTCTAGAGATCATTGTTTGCAAGCTCGCCTGAACCCAGATCGAAACAGTATTCCCCCAGATCAAATCTGCGGTCTCCGGTGTCATAATAGCGCCGCCGCCCGTTGCCAAAACCCTATTCTCGCCTTCTAGCAGACGTTTGATCACCCGATGTTCACCGTCGCGAAAATACGGCTCACCAAATTTTTCGAAAATATCGGGAATCCGCATACCTGCTGCCTCTTCGATTGCATCATCGGAATCATAAAAAGGCAGGCTCAACGTATCAGCAAGTGTCCGTCCCAAACGAGTTTTCCCCACCCCCATCAAACCGATTACAACAATCGGTTTATCAAGTCGCGCGGTAATAGAGCTTATGATTTGTTCGTACTCGTTCTTCATGGTTTTATTGTATGCCATGATATTGGTATAAAAAACAATGACACATTGCACTAAACTGTAATTTCTATTAGCGTTTAATGCATTCATAAAATAATTGCTCTACAGGAAACTCTAATATGAAAACACTATTTCGATTATTCATGATTCTTATTTTAGTCGGTATCGTTCTTGGCATAGGCTATGTCAGTTTTAGCGAAGTCAAAGTGCAAACAGAAACCATGACCATTTCTATTCCTAACGAGCGTTTCTTCACCGAAACTCCTTAAATGCAATCACCCGCAGATTCACAGTGTCACCGGTTTAATCTATCTCACCCGTTCAAGACAAGCGCAAAAGGCATCATCAATAATATGTTTCGCTATTTACTCACCCCTATTCTCACCGCAGCTTTCTGCATGAATATGAGCGCCCTATCACAAGCGCAAGACCGTATGGCCGGAAGTACGCCAAAAGTTGCGCATAAAACAAGCGATAAACACGGTGCTCTGCCCAAGGGTTATTTATCTGTCGAAGAGCTTGGAAAAACAAAGCTGCCCGCCACGTTGAAGATCAACATCACAGACCTTGAGAGCCTTGGTGTATTTAACGAAGAAAACGCACAAAGTCTGGGGCAAGGCATTTGGCAGAATAGCGACTATAAACAGGTTAAGAAACTGATTGCACAGCTGCCAGCCACAGGGCGTTACCAATCTATCAAGACGCTAAACCGTGACTTACTTCTAACACAGGCCAACCCGGCCTTTTTCGAAAACTATTCCAATTCAAAACTAGGCGAGGATTTATTCTCACTTCGGGTGCGCAAGCTTGTTGAAATGGGTATGTTCGCCGATGCAGCTGCGCTATATAAGCTTGAAACCATTCCTGCATACGAAGAAACATTGGCCGAAAGCGGCGTTTTGGCACTACTTGCCAGCGGCCAGCCAGAACTTGGCTGCCTAGAAGTTCTGAGCATGTATTCACGCTTCAGTGCTGATATTTACTGGCAAGCCCTGAACCAACTTTGTCATTGGCAGCTTGATATCAAAAATATCAATGATTCAGACAATAAGGATGAAACAAAAGATGGCGAAGGTGATAGTGACACCATCTCAGAAGCACAAAAACAAGAAGCATCGGAAAGTGCCTCATTACAATCTATCTATAATAAGATCATCAAGAAAAAGAGCTACCGCATCAAGATCAAAAACGAAAAGGATCTTGCAAAGCTTGCAACCCCCAGAACATCAGCACTTTTTGCTCTGGGTAAAATTGATTACCAGATGTTTGATACAAAAAACGAAGCTGATCTACCTGCCTATCAAATCGCCCTGTTGCTTTCTGACCCAAACCTACAAAGTCACAGGAAAATTGATTTAATCACTCACGGCATCAGAACCGGCTATGTCCAGACATCATTGCTGGAAGAGTTTTACCGCTCGGTATATTTCCAAACCGTCAAACAACCGGATTTACACCTGAATTCATATCGCACACTTAAAGGCTGGAAACGTCTGCCATATTTGTTCCAGGCGCTTGAAGTCATTAAGGAAAGTGAACAATACGAACGCAAAATTAATCACACTGGTAAAGAATTGCCCGTTGACCCGCGCTATACCGATCTGATTATTAATACGCTGGAGCTGGCACAGGCGCATGATATCGAATCTTTCTACCCCTTTGCGCCTTATATTTTAAAGGCAAATGCGGAAAAATTACCCGATCATGTGATTCGCACAGCCCTATCAATTTTGATTCGTACAAACACCCCAATTAATGACGAATGGATGTTATCCATAACAAAACATCACAAAAGTGTATTCTACGCAAAAGATGCCGTTTATACCCTTTTTGCTCTTGGACTGTCACATGATCTGGATAAATTAATTCCCAATGAAAAAGAGCGAAAACGACCGGATTTCAACGACTTAACAAAATATCAGCGTCTTCTAATAAGTCAGAGTTATGAAAAACTTGACAAAGCCGATGAATTACATAATTATGCCAGTGAAAGTAATTATGAAAAAGAAGCGGACTTGACATTAGATGCAGATTATGTAATGCCATCTAGTAACTTATTGAATGCGCTAGCCAAAGCCACAAAAAAAAGAAGCATTGGCGAAGTCATTTTATATGTCACTATGTCTCTCCAAAGTGTTGATACAAAAAATACAAAAAACACCGCGGGCATTGACTTCAATGTATATGGAGAAATAGTACACAGCCTAGTTACAGTGGGGTTAACAAATGAGGCTCGTTTTATGGTACAAGAAACCATCTTGGGTCTAGAGTAATATAAGGAGAAAAAACTATGGCACGTCCAGGTCGTCCACCTAAGGAAAAGCCAAACCTTCATCCGTTAGTTGATTCATTTTTGGATATGCTAACGACCGAACGGGGAGCAGCCAACAATACGCGTCAAGCATATTGGAGAGATTTGGCTGATTGCAGTCTGTTTTTACGCAGCACTTTCTCAAAAGAAATTGTTGATGCGTCTACAGACGAGATCAAGGCGTACCTAGAAGATCTTACAAACAAGATTCATGTCAAAGGTTCTAACAAGTCACAAATTGCGACAAGAACAGTAGCACGCAGATTATCTGCGCTTCGCCAGTTCTACCGTTATCTTATTTCAGAGAATATTCGCAAAGAAGACCCGACAACAACGATTCAAAGTCCTAAGCAGACAAGAACACTGCCGAAGACACTTAGCGAACAAGAAGTTGATACATTGATCAAAACAGCAGCCAAAGGCGGCAGCGCAGATAGCGTTCGTCTTGTTTGTCTTCTTGAAATGCTTTACGCCACAGGTCTTCGGGTATCCGAACTTGTTGGCTTGCCACTATCTGCGATTGGTGAAGATATGCAGTTCCTTATGGTTGCCGGTAAAGGTGGTCGTGAACGCATGGTTCCAATTTCAGACCCGGCTCAAAAAGCACTTAAAGCCTATACAGATGTTCGCGTGAGCTTCATGAGTACAGAAGATAATTCTGTTCAGGCACAATGGCTCTTCCCTTCCAGAACTTCTGAAAGCGGCCATTTGACACGACAACGTTTTGCACAGCTCCTTAAAGATCTGGCGCAAACAGCAGGTATCGAAGAAGGACGCGTTAGCCCGCACGTTCTTCGCCACGCTTTTGCTACGCATCTTCTAAGCAACGGTGCCGATCTGCGCTCAGTCCAGAAAATGCTTGGACACGCAGATATCGCAACAACGCAAATTTACACACATATTGTGGGTGAAAAGGCAAAGCAAACTGTTGAGGAAAAGCATCCTCTAGCTGCTAAAACAGGCAGCAAAGGCTAAGGCCACATAAGATTTTTTAAAAGCAGGTAGGCACGGGTTACTCATAATCAGGTCTACCTGCTTTTTTTATTTTTATTATTTGGGTTTACTGGCGTGATCTGCTAAGAAAGACAATCATCTCAAACAGGAAAACCAGATAAATATAAGACAACACAAGGTTGGATAGGCTATTCGATGAGTAAACTTGATTTTGAAAAACCCATTTTGGAATTAGAAGGTAAAATCGCAGAACTACGTAATGTTAGCAATTCTGATGATTTAAACATTGGCGACGAAATTGTGCGTATGCAAAACAAAGTCGACCGTTTGCTCAAGCAAGTCTATGGCAAGCTGACACCACAGCAAAAAGTTCTGGTTGCCCGTCATCAGGACAGGCCACATTTCAAAGATTACATTGAAGGCTTTATCGAAGACTTCACCCCCCTTGCCGGTGATAGGTTATTTGGCGAAGACGAAGCCTTACCAGGGGGCCTAGGACGTTTTAGAGGTCACTCATGCGTTATTCTTGGTCAGGAAAAGGGAAGCGACACAGAAAGCCGTATCAAGCATAATTTCGGCATGGCGCGTCCAGAAGGTTACCGCAAGGCACAGCGCCTTATGCATATGGCTGATCAATTTGGCCTTCCTGTGATTACACTTGTTGATACCGCAGGCGCATATCCGGGCGTTGGCGCGGAAGAACGCGGACAGGCCGAGGCGATCGCAAAATCAATTGAAGTGTGTCTGGAAGTAAAAGTACCTATCGTATCTGTGGTTATCGGCGAAGGCGGATCAGGAGGCGCGATTGCGATTGCTGCTGCGAACAAGGTCTACATGCTCGAGCATTCAATTTATTCCGTTATTTCTCCGGAAGGCTGTGCCTCTATTCTTTGGCGCAGTGCCTCCCACGCAGAAGATGCGGCAAATGCCCTTAAGCTAACAGCCCAAGACCTTAAAGAGCTGAAGCTGATTGACGATATCATTCCAGAGCCTATTGGCGGCGCACATAGAGCGCGCGAGGAAACCGTTCAATCTGTGGCGCTTCAAATTGAAAAAGCTCTCAAAGATCTTTCGGGCACTGATGGCGCAATTTTAAAAGAAAAACGTCGCCAGAAATTCATTGAAATGGGCCGTGCAGCTTAATCAAGCGCTGACGTTACCGCTGCGGTAAAATCCACTTGGACGTGCATTGTTATAAACAGGCTGGGTGGAACTTGCTCCATGGCTGTCCTTCTTACCAATGCTAAAAAACGAAAGAACGTCTTGCGGCATACGCGCACGCTGCATCATATTGTTGAAATCACCATGTCCGGCGCGCATATGACCATTTTCTGTGGCCGCCGCCTTGTAATACAACATCAAAAACACCCGTATAGCTGCTGTCAGAGATGTTTTCGGCTTTTTTCTCAAGTGAATTAACGAGCAAATATCATGAATCTTGCAGCCTTCTCTTTTAGATATCTCCTTCAAAGAGCGCCACATTTCAGGCTCTAATCTTACAGAGGTACGTTTACCCATCACAGTAATATTGCGACTGACAAGTGTGCTTTTGAAATCTTCACTCTCATCTTCTTGCTCTTCCATACCTTTATATTCTGTACTGCCCATCCCCGGCTCCTTTTAAAATATATATTTAACCATGACTATTTTGAAAATTATAAAGTTCTCATATTTGAAAATTATAAAGTTCTCATAACATACCTAGGCCTACAACCTTAGGTACACGCTATAATATATAAAAAAACCTAAAATGCAATTAAAGGTTGTCTGTTATTGCGCGCAAATCCCTGTTTACCAACAAAAACCAAAGGTTACCTATGCATTCATACAACCTTTAGTATAGATCGACTCTGGATCCTGCATACATATGAATTACTTTAATGCAAAATGGGAGGAGATATTTAACGCCGACAAGCGCATGAAAACTTGTCATATAATTAAATGCATATAATAATAGTAGTTGATGCCTAATATATATTTGAAAGATAAATCGGCCGAGTATGCCGATGAAAAACAAAACAAAACCGAAACCATGCAATGTGACATGCCCGGTTGCCGCGATGATGCCTTTCATAAAGCGCCGAAAGACAGGTTTTTAGAAGGTTATTACTGGTTTTGTCTTGAACATGTTCAGGATTACAACAAGGCATGGAACTTTTTCTCCGGCATGTCCAATGACGAAGTCCAAAGACATATTTTTAACAGCCTGTATGGTGACAGACCGACACAAAAATATTCCAACTTCAAGGAATTCGAGGAAGGTTTACGCCAAAAAGTCGAAGACACCTATCATTTCAACGAGCGACAAAACGGACAAAACAAGCAAAAAGATCCGCGACGTGATTTCTTTATTGATCGCAACTCACCCGAATATGAAGCCATGTTAATTATGGGGGTAGAACCGCCACTTGACCTGAATGAAATCAAGGCACGATACAAAGAACTGGCAAAAAAATACCATCCTGACCTAAATCGTGATGATAAACATGCCGAGGAACTTTTAAAAAGTATCAATATGGCGTATACAATATTAAAACTAGCACACGCAAAATTCTTAGAATTGGAAGGCGATATTTAACACCATGCCCAGCCTTGAAAACGAAGCGCTCCTATCCGAAGGCGCAAAACCAGCACAATCAAGAACTGTTGATCTAACGCAAAATGCACCGGAACACAGCAAAAACTCAACAACACCTGACACAACATATGATGTCAGGGAAACATTTGGTATCGATATAGACTGGGATGTTCCTGGTTTTAGTTACGATCACCCCAATGTTCCGGATATCGATCCGACATATCAATTTGACCACGACACCACACTGGCTATTCTCGCCGGTTTTGCCCATAACCGCCGCACCATGGTGCAAGGATATCACGGGACCGGTAAATCCACACATATAGAACAAGTGGCCGCGCGCCTGAAATGGCCTTGCGTGCGCATTAACCTTGATAGCCACATTAGCCGTATTGATCTTTTAGGTAAGGATATGATTGTCCTGAAAGAAGGCAAACAAATCACCGAATACAAACAAGGCTTATTACCATGGGCATTACAAAACCCTGTTGCGCTTGTTTTCGATGAATATGACGCAGGCCGCCCTGATGTAATGTTTGTGATCCAGCGTGTTCTTGAAACCGATGGCAAGCTGACACTGCTTGACCAGAACAGTGTCATTCATCCCCATTCGGCTTTCCGCTTATTTGCAACAGCCAATACAATCGGCCTTGGTGATACAACCGGCCTCTATCACGGCGCACAGCAAATCAACCAAGCACAGATGGATCGATGGAATATCGTCGTGACACTCAATTATCTCGAACACAATGAGGAAATGGCGATTATGCTAGCCAAATATCCGGTATATGACAACACCGAGGGACGCGAAAAGATCGATGCGATGATCCAGCTTGCCTCCCTCACCCGTCAGGGTTTCGTCAATGGTGATCTTTCAACATTAATGTCACCGCGAACAGTCATTAGCTGGCTTGAAAATGATAATATTTTCAAAGATACGGAACTATCTTTCCGCCTGAGCTTCTTGAACAAATGTGATGAAGCCGAACGCTCAACCGTTGCAGAATACTACCAACGTTGCTTTGGCAAGGAGCTATAGGCAACACAGTTTTATGGCTTTGTAAACATGGATTCCAAAAACAGCGATCTGGAAAACTTTAAACATGCAACCGCATCCACTTTGCGCACAATCGCCAGTAACAAAGATATTGGCGTAAGCTTTTCGGCGGGCGAAAAAGCCGGATCCCCTATCAAGACCTTAAGCGACCAAAGTGTCCGCCTGCCTTTACCTGATAAAGAACTGGCCGAGGCAACGCGTAACCTGATCCGCGGTACAGCTGATGCCAAAGCCCTGCGCTTAAAATATCACAGCCGTTCCATTCATGGACAAAATGCACCGATGGATCTTACGGCACGGGCGGTTTTTGACGCACTTGAACAGGCGAGATGTGAGGCTATAGGCGCACAAAACATGATGGGCGTAGCGCGCAATTTGAACGCAACACTACAAGAGCAATGCATGCGCATCACCCAGAACAATCCGCAAAAAATGGAAGATTACAATTTTGCCGATGCTCTTCATGTCATGGGTCGCTTGGCCATGACAGGCGAACCTGTACCGGAAAGCGCACAACAACTTGTTCAGACATGGCAGCCATGGCTTAACGAGCGCCTTGGTAAGGATGGCCTTAAAAATTTGTTGCCGCATATACACAATCAGGAAGAATTTGCAGATATCGCACGCGGCCTGATCACGCAGATGGATATGGATGCCAGCGAAGCCAAGAATTACGAGGATGAAAAATCCGAAGATGAGGCCAGCACCAGTGAAGAGGAAGAAAGTGAAAACACGCCGGATGAAAACGAGGACGAAGAACAAAGCGGAAATGACGAAGATTCCGAATTCCCCGAAGATGGCGAAGACGATAGCGAAGATGAAATCACCGATATAGGTGAGGATGATAACGACAGCGATGAAAACGAAAATGCCGAGAATATGAGCAGCGATCCGTTTCACCCGCAAAGACAAAACAATACAGCTATTGGTGACCGGCCGACTTATAACATCTACACAGATCAGTTCGATGAAATTATAAAAGCAGAAGAGCTGGCCGACCCTTACGAACTCGAACGTCTTAGACAATTGCTTGATAGCCAGCTCACCCATATTCAAGGTATCATCACAAAGCTCGCCAATCGCCTGCAACGTAAATTAATGGCCCAGCAGCAGCGCGCATGGGAGTTTGATCTGGAAGAAGGAATGCTTGATACAGGCCGTCTTGCCCGCATTATTGCAAACCCGTCTATTCCACTGGCCTATAAACAGGAAAAACAGACCGAATTTAAAGACACCGTTGTCACAATCCTGATTGATAATTCCGGTTCGATGCGTGGCAGGCCAATTGCCATTGCTGCCATGTGCGCCGATATCATCACCCGCACGCTGGAGCGCTGTGATGTAAAGGTCGAGATACTTGGCTTTACGACAAGGGCTTGGAAAGGCGGAAAGTCGCGAGATTTATGGATTGAAAGCGGCCGCCAAAATCACCCGGGCCGTTTAAATGATTTACGCCATATCATATATAAATCGGCCGATGTGCCATGGCGCAGAACCCGTAAAAATCTCGGGCTTATGCTTAAGGAAGGACTGCTGAAGGAAAACATTGATGGCGAAGCACTGGCCTGGGCGTATAACCGCATAGCAGTACGTGGTGAACAGCGAAAGATTATGATGGTTATCTCCGATGGCGCGCCGGTTGATGATTCGACCTTATCGGTTAATCCATCCAATATTCTAGAGCAGGATTTGCGCAATGTAATTTACCGCATCGAAAACTCCACAGATATCGAGCTAAACGCAATCGGTATTGGTCATGATGTAACCCGTTATTACCAAAAAGCCATGACCATTGCCGATGTCGATGAACTTGCAAAAGCATTGACCGCCAGACTGGCAGAGCTATTTGATTTACCATCATAAGACCTACAACAAGACGAGCCATAACAATGGCGAAAAAACTGAAAAGAAACTAAGAGGAAATGAACGTGAAAGCGTTAATACCTACTTGTTCCCTTTTTAATAATGGCTTAGGCTCTGAGCATGAGTGAAAAGAAAAAGATATATAAACCAAAATCAATCAGCGGCTTTTCAGAATGGCTGCCGGAAATTCGTATCATAGAACAACAATGGCTGGATCATATCCGTTCTGTGTTTGAATCATATGGCTACACATCTGTTGAAACACCAGCGGTTGAAGAGCTTGATGTATTGCTGGCAAAAGGCGAGACAGACAAGGAAATATACACCCTCACCCGTCTTCAGGCTGATCCTGATGATGATAAGGATGCACGATTGGGATTGCATTTTGACCAAACAGTTCCGCTTGCGCGCTATACAGCGCAGCATTTCAACGAACTTGTTTTCCCGTTCAAACGCTACCAGACACAAAAAGTCTGGCGTGGCGAGCGCCCGCAGCTTGGACGTAGCCGCGAATTTATGCAATGTGATATTGATGTCATCAATGTCGATCACTTGCCGCTGCATTTTGATGCGGAAATGCCTGCCGTGATTTATGAAGTTCTGGACGGGCTGAATATCGGCAAATTCCAGATCTCGATTTCAAATCGTAAAATATTACTTGGCTTGCTTGAAGCACTTGGGATTGAAGATACAATTCCAGTCACACGTAATGTCGATAAGCTCGAGAAAATCGGCGCAGAGGCCGTCACGACCATTCTTAAAGACGAAGCAGGTCTATTACAGGAGCAAATCAACGCCATATTGCAGCTTGCACAAAATACAGACCTATCTAGCGTCAATGCGCAAAACGAACAAATGCAGGAAGGCCTTGATGAGTTGAACTTCGTGATGGATCAACTATCTCACCTTCCCGATCACGCAATCAAGGCCGACCTTTCAATTGTGCGCGGCCTTGATTATTACACGGGTACTGTTTACGAAACCAAATTGCTTGATATCCCTGAATTTACCAGCAGTATATGTTCTGGTGGCCGTTATGATGATCTGGCCGGCAGCTTTATCAATCGTAAATTGCCCGGTGTCGGTATTTCAATTGGCTTCACAAGATTATTCGAAGTATTGCAGCATAATGGTCTGGTACAAGGCGAGCGCAAATGCCCTGCAGATATTCTAATGATCTTGCCATCTGAAGAACGTAGGGCGATTGTGGCGGATACTGCGCGCACATTACGCAAGCGCGGCTTTAAGGTCGAACAATATCACGCGCCACAAAAGCTGCAAAAGCAGCTGTCATACGCCGAGAAAAAGAAAATTCCTTATGTATGGTTCCCTCCTTTTGAAGATGACCAGCAACATGAGGTAAAAAACATGAATAGTGGAGAGCAGCAAAAAGCCGAGCTATCCACATGGTCACCGCAGGAGGATACAAGCCATGAAAATGCAGCATAATTATCAAAGGATTGCCTTCGCCGCTTTTATCATATGTACAGTGCTATTGATTTGTTTTGCTCTTCCTCATGCAAATGCGCAACAAAGCACTGGCGCTATGGCTGGTGAAGAAGAAAAACCCGAGATCAGCGCAGCTGAGAACAACGAAATAAAAGTAACCGCAGACACTGCAAAAGAGGCAGCAACAGAAGAAGAAAATGCTGCGGGTACGAAAACACAAGAAACAGCATTCGAAGGATATACCTATTCACCCGAAGGCTGTAATTTCCAGATCACTTTACCTGAAGAGCCATATGATACGCGCCGCTGTCACCCGAGTTTTCCTGACCAATGTGATATCATGGCCAGCTATACCAAGGTTTTCGAACTTGATTCAACGGTTACATTTTACCTGACATGTGGCCCACTTGGACGCAGTTCGTTCGAGCAGTATAATAACGATGTGATCCGCACGATGTTGATTGCACGCGCAGGTAACCGGCTTGAATCACAAGAAACAGCATATCAGGAGCTAAATGGTGTAAAAATGGGTTCTATATTGGGCGCAGGCGATGCACCGAATAAAGAAGACATCCTGCTTTATGTTTCACAAATTTGGGTTGATAAAGAGTCCCTTCTGACAATCGAAGGCGAACTTGTCGGACAAGACCATGATGAAGCAGACCAGTTATTTGCAAATATCCTGCGTAGCCTTAAAACAGCAGATCCGGTGACAAAAGCCGAAGATCAAGACACAGAAGATAAAGACGAATAAACAGAAAAGCACCCAAAATCATTATTAATCTGGTCATTAAGAACCAGACTAGAAGGACTGGTATGACTGGACAAAAAAATCTGGTCAATAACGCACTGGTCAATTATGCACTGCGTAAGAAGATCCTGGCGATCACTGGCCGGATCATTTTCCAAATGCACTAGTAACCAGACATAAAAAAGGCGCTTTAAAAGCGCCTTTTTGAATTTCTAAAATAGAACATCTTATTGTAGATATTATCTTGGGCCCGGACCACCAGGACCTGTTGGTCCGCCGCCACCGCCAAGCATCGCCATAAGCTGTTCCGGGCTGATCATCATCATTTGTGGCTGAGGTCTGACCAATGGAATGCTTTCTGTCAATGGGTGAATATGCGGCACTGATGTACCTGCACTATGGTTCCAGTGACCAATTCTTTCAAAATATTTTGGTGCTCTTTCATCGCCGCCATCTTTTGCCGTTAGAACAAATGGCTCAATTTTCTGGCCAGCTGGCACAGCAAATGACGCCACGTTAAACTCGGCTGATAAAGGCGTTGTCGGGTCTGAAATGTAACCACCAATAACGAAATCATCTGGAAGTGTTTCAGGAACACTGACTTCGCCATCATCAGAAATCTGTAGAGGCACTGTCACAACAGTCCAGTCACCACCTTCTTTTTCCGGTGGAACAACTTGTGTTTCAAAAACAATTGATTCATGAACAGCAAATGTTTGTAATTCACGCGCTTTGTAATTAATTTCCTGCACAGCCGTATTATAAGGCGTTAGCAATTCAGCTGCTGTCGTATTGAATTTTTCAATCGCATCCATGTCTTGCGCCTCTGCAAAACTCTGAATAGCTTCCTGCACTTTTTCAGCCATATCGATATCTTCGAATTGTGCTTCTGCAGTTGGGTTCAAGCTGAAATACGCCATAACAACAGCCAGCTGTTCCGGTGTCACATCATCAGGAAGGTCTTCCCATTCCTTTGCTTCAGGAATAAGGGGATGGTTATATACAGTTGCCTCGGCAATTTTCTGCAGCCCTTCTTGCGCTTCAGTAATCTCTGCTTCTAATTCTTTTTGCAAATCGACTCTAGCTTGCAAATCGCCCACTAGTTCTTCTATAGCCGCTTTAACCACGTCCGGTGATGCTGTCATGGATACCTCCCTTGACTGTTCATATTTTAGTTTCTTTATAAAAGTTATTACATAATCGCTACCATGATCTATAAAAACGGTCAATAGATTCCGGATATAGACGACAAAAAACTCTGAAAATCTGCGGATGTGCTATTTATGATGTGCAATTTACAGAGTGAAGCTGCGGATGGTTGCCACCATAGAGAAAAAACCGTTTCTGCGGTTCGGGCTCAGATGTTCGTTCAACCCCATACGATTAAATATGTTTTCAATATCAATTGTCGGCACAGCAGATAGTTTTTGGCCGAAATAAGACACCATCAATACATATATAAGCCCCCTGACGATCTGCGCGTCACTATCAGCAATAAAAACCACAATATCATCGCCTGCAGCATTTTTTTGCACTTGCTGGTAAAGCCATACCTTAGAAGTACAGCCATGAACGATTGTATTCTCGGTCTTAAGCGCGTCATCCATAACAGGAAGCTTACGTCCCATATCGATTAAATAACGGTAACGATCTTCCCAGTCATCAAACAAGGCAAATCCCTCAACCAGATCATCCAGACTTTGTCCGGCTATAAATAATTGCGGATCAAGTGTAATGCCCGATATTTTTTCTTCGCTGTTAACACCAGTATTCAATTTATGATTCCCGTAAACAAAATGATTTATGGCTAATATAACTATAAATTCGGGTAGGGAAACCCCTTTCAAATGTAAATAATGTCAAATTCATGTTGTGTTTTGTGCGTATAATACCTATTTCATTAAGAAAGGCACTTGCGCCACCCTAGTCTGGGCGGCTAAATTAAAAACTGAGTTTGATTTGAAAAAAAGACAGGACGCATAAATGAGCAAGTCAGAAGAAGGCGATAGCAAGAACACCCTATATTTTTCCTTTTGTGGTAAAAGCCAACATGAGGTACGCAAGCTTATCGCTGGCCCAAATGTATTTATATGTAATGAGTGTGTTGAGCTCTGCATGGACATTATCCGCGAAGAGACAAAATCTTCTGTTGTCCGTTCAGGAGAAGGCGTACCATCACCGAGTGAATTAAAAGCCGTATTGGATGACTATGTTATTGGTCAGGAAGAAGCCAAGCGCGTATTATCGGTCGCTGTGCATAACCATTACAAACGTATCGAGCATTCACAAAGTGACTCGGAAGTAGAAATTTCAAAATCCAACATATTGGTTATTGGTCCGACAGGTTGTGGTAAGACACTCCTCGCCCAGACAATGGCCCGCATACTGGATGTACCATTTACGATGGCTGATGCCACGACATTGACCGAAGCCGGTTATGTCGGTGAAGATGTTGAAAATATTGTACTGCGCTTGTTACAAGCCTCTGATTACAATGTTGAACGCGCCCAGCGCGGTATCGTTTATATTGACGAGATCGACAAAATCAGCCGTAAATCCGACAACCCTTCTATTACACGTGATGTATCCGGTGAAGGTGTGCAGCAAGCTTTGCTTAAATTGATGGAAGGTACAGTTGCCAGTGTTCCACCACAAGGCGGACGTAAACACCCACAACAAGAATTCCTTCAGGTTGATACAACAAGCATTCTGTTCATTACTGGCGGTGCATTTGCCGGTCTTGATAAAATTATTGAGCAGCGCGGCAAAGGTACAGGCATAGGTTTCGGTGCAGATATCAAAGACCCTGATGCTGCCAAGAAAACAGGTGAATTGCTGCAGGAACTAGAGCCGGAAGATCTATTGAAATTTGGTTTGATCCCTGAATTTGTTGGCCGTGTTCCTGTGATTGCAACATTGACAGACCTTGATGAAGACGCGTTGATTAAAATTCTGACAGAGCCAAAGAATGCGCTGACCAAGCAATATGCCAAGTTGTTTGAAATGGAAGGCGCAGAGCTTCGCTTTACCGATGGTGCTCTCAAAGCTATCGCACAGAAAGCTATTGAGCGTAAAACAGGTGCGCGTGGTCTTCGCTCTATTCTTGAAAATCTATTGCTTGAAACAATGTTCGAGCTTCCGGATCTTGAAGGAATTTCAGAAGTTGTAATCGAAGAAAAAACGATCAACGAAGGCAAGCCTCCTAAATATGTTTTTGAAGAGAAGAAGACATCCAAATCAAAAGCAAAAAAAGCCGATACAGCCGAAGTAGCTTCCTAACACAATCAAATAAAACAAAAAAAGCCGATTATTTCGGCTTTTTTTTTCAATTACTCACCTTTTGTTTAGAATTAGAAGTCATTATAATACTATGAAACTTAATAGGATTCGGAGTGAACAAACGTATGGTTAGCAATATCAAACTTGACCTAGAACAAGGACGCACATTTAGACTTATCACACGGAGTGATATGGACGGACTGGTGTGTGCCGTTATATTAAAAGAGCTTGGTTTAATCCATGAAATCGTTTTTGCTCACCCAAAAGATATGCAAGACGGAACAATAAAAGTTAGTGATCAGGACATCACAGCGAACCTGCCTTATGTTGAAGGCGTTTATCTTTGTTTTGATCACCACGCCAGTGAAGTCGAGCGTATTGGTGATGATCTGAGCAACCGTGTCATTGATCCGGAAGCACCGTCGGCGGCGCGCGTTTTGTTCAAGTATTTTGACGAATACGAAAATTCGAAAATGCAGAACATTTCTCAGGAAATGATGGATGCTGTTGATAAAGCCGACTCTGCCAGCTTCACCAAAGACGAAATTTTAAACCCAACAGGCTGGGTATTGCTTAGCTTCCTGATGGATGCAAGAACAGGCCTTGGCCGTTTTCGTGACTTCAACATTTCAAACTATGAATTGATGATGAAGCTTATTGATTATTGCCGCGAGCATCAATCAATCGACGCGATTTTAGAACTTCCGGACGTTAAAGAACGCGTAGATCTATATAACTCACACAAAGCTTCATTTCAGGAGCAAATCCAGCGCTGTTCCAGC
>JAUILO010000046.1 GCA_030432775.1 Alphaproteobacteria bacterium | reverse complement strand
ACGCGATAACGAAAATGCCATAACTTTGAATAAGCAGTGGCAGAGCAATCATCGCAATCACCAATGGCTTCTCAATGATTGTTCCGGCTTGGAACCCGAAGAGAAACACAACCGTCGCCAGCAACCCTATAATGGAAAACGGCTTTAGCTTTGCTGTAAAATGAGCAAGGGTCTCCTGCCCTTGCAAAGCATCAAGTTTTTTGCGTGTGAAGTATCCGGCAGCTAAGGGGATAAGAACATAAAGCACAACCGATAAAAGCAATGTTTCCCATGGTACAATAATATCTGTAACGCCAAGCAAGAGCGCTGCGATCGGAGCAAAAGCAAAAATCATGATAATGTCATTCACCGACACCTGTACCAACGTATAATTCGCATCACCCTTTACAAGCTGACTCCATACAAAAACCATCGCAGTACATGGCGCCACACCAAGCAATATCATTCCGGCAATATATTCTTTTGCATCCTGCGGGCTAACCAGTCCGGCAAATAAATGTTCGAAAAACAAAATACCAAGAGCTGCCATGGTAAATGGCTTTATAAGCCAGTTTACAACAAGTGTAATACACAATCCCTTTGGCTGTTTACCGACATTTTTTAGACTGGAAAAATCAACATTGACCATCATCGGGTAAATCATCACCCAGATAAAAAGCGCAACAGCCATATTCACACTGGCATATTCAAAAGACGCTATACGTTGAAACACGCCAGGAACCGCAAGTCCAAGACCAACGCCAATGGCAATACACAGCCCCACCCAAATAGAAAGATAGCGTTCAAAAGCACCTATAGGAGTGCGCTCTTCATTCACAATAACTCACTTTCAATGCGCTGCTTCAGCATATTAAAAGCCACGTCAAACGCTGCATTCACCTCATCATCGCTGCCCATTACTGCTGCGGGATCAGGTGTACTCCAGTGCAATTTTTCATGCTTACCCATAAACACAGGGCAGGTTTCAGCAGCGGCGGCGTCACAAACCGTGATCACCAAATCTATATCTTGCCCTGCAAATTCATCCCAAGATTTACTACACGGCGTGCCAGTTTCAATACCGTGTCGCTTTAGTGTTTCAATTGATTTAGGATGAACATAGCCTGTCGGTTTACTTCCTGCGCTTACGGCGTGATAATGTCCAGCACACAGTTGGTTAATCAAGGCCTCCGCCATAACGGAACGACAGGAATTCCCCGTACATAAAACAAGAACATTACGCATTAACAGCACGCCCCGCCAGACACACAGCACGGTTCTTCGATGTTTTGTTCTTTATCCGGAATACCACACGCATCTTGCGCAAGACAAGCTGTGTATTTATTGGTCAGGATAAAATCTGTTCCATCAAAACTCAGGCCGTACTTACCAATTGTTACTTGCTGATACTCGACCTCAATTTCATGATCGTCTTCACCCAGAACTCCCTTACAAAGATCCAGAATATGCAGAAACTTTTGCGGCGCCAGACGATGATCATAATCACCAGCCTCCCAAAGCTGAAAATTTGCCAAAGTTTCCGTGCGTTCCGTGCCACCGCAATCAATGAAATGCTTCGTCACCAACCCTATTTCCGTGACATGAAAATGTAACGGTAATACAGAGTCATCGGGCAATTTAAACCTTACTGCATCAATTGTGCTCAGAATTTGTTTAACCTCAGATATCTTCATGCCACATCCTTTCTTTAACAACATTTGCTCAGCTCAATAATCGAGCAGCCATTTTCCTTATCCTCACGAATACTCGCGAATTCTACGCTGCAACAATCCTTAACCATAAAACCAATCAAATCGCGCACAACATCAAAATTGGCCGAATAAATCACAGATCGACCTTCGCGACGTGAGGTGACAATTCCGGCATTTGATAAATGATTTAAATGAAAAGACAACGTATTATGCGGCACTCTCAGATCTTCGCTTAGCACACCGGCAGCAAGCCCTTGCGGTCCTGCCTTGACTAGTAAACGAAACGCTCCCAGACGAGTTTCCTGGGATAGTGAATTAAACATGATTATTGCTTTTTTTGTGTCCATATATCTAGAATTATAGACGCATTTAATTATTGTCAATAATATTTTGAACATCGACGCTTCAGGTAAAAAGAAAAACACGGCATAGCCGCATTTAAGACCACACCGTGTTTGGCAATTTAATTGTATAGCTGTCTATAGAACAGCCAATAGTGACGTCATATTACGCCGCTTTCTTTGCTTTTTCAGCCATCTGACGAAGAACGTAGTGCAGAATGCCTTCATTCTTGTAATAAGCCATCTCGTCATCTGTATCGACACGGCAAAGAACCGGAACTTCTTCGCTACTGCCATCTTCACGGGTAATGCGTAAAGTCAGATCTTTTTGAGGCGCAAGGTTCTCCTCGATACCTGTAATGCTGAAGCTTTCTTTACCTGTTAACCCCAATGTCAAGCGTGTATGGCCATCTTTGAACTGTAACGGCAGAACACCCATGCCAATAAGATTAGATCTGTGGATGCGCTCGAAACTCTCGGCAATCACAGCACTTACGCCTAAAAGACGCGTGCCTTTTGCCGCCCAGTCACGCGATGAACCAGTGCCATATTCTTTACCGGCGATTACCACCAAAGGCTTATCATCAGCCTGATAGCGCATAGCAGCATCATAGATAGACATTTGTTCGCCAGTTGGAATATGAACAGTGTATCCACCTTCAACATTATCCAGCATTTCATTACGAATACGAATATTGGCAAAAGTACCACGCATCATAACTTCATGATTACCACGGCGAGAACCATATGAATTAAAATCCTTCACCTGAACACCTTCCTGAATCAGGTAAGACCCGGCAGGAGAATCCTGCTTAATTGCCCCCGCAGGAGAGATATGATCGGTTGTGACGGAATCGCCAAGTAAAGCCAGACAATACGCAAATTTTACATCGCTGGTTGGCTTTGGTGTTTCCGACATTTCTTCAAAATATGGCGGGTTTTTCACATAGGTAGATTTCGCATCCCAGCTATATGTTGCGCCGGATTCATCACCGCTAATGCCTTGCCATTCTTCCGTACCGACAAACACATTGCTGTATCTATCTTTATACATCGCAGGAGTAATGGATTTTGCGATAAACTCCTTAATTTCCGCAGAACTTGGCCAAATATCCTTCAGATACACATCGTTACCGTCTTTATCCTGACCGATAGCATCTTTGTAGATATCAATTTTAAGTGAACCAGCCAGCGCATATGCGACCACAAGCGGCGGAGAAGCAAGGTAGTTCGCGCGCACATGCGGGCTAATACGGCCTTCAAAGTTACGATTGCCTGATAACACACCACAAACGGTCAAATCACCTTCTTCGATAGCGTGCTGGATGTTTTCCGGTAGTGGTCCGGAATTACCGATACAGGTTGTACAGCCATAACCAACAAGGTTAAAACCCAGCGCGTCCAGATCATCCTGAAGATCGGCTTTTGCCAGATAATCCGTCACGACCTGTGATCCAGGAGCAAGAGACGTCTTCACCCATGGCTTGACCTGCATGCCTTTTTCGCGCGCTTTACGTGCCACAATACCGGCTGCAAGCATCACTGAGGGGTTTGATGTATTTGTACAGCTTGTAATAGCGGCAATTACAACATCACCTTGGCTTAAGGAATAATCAGTACCATCAACCGGAATGTCTTTATCTTCTGTATCAAGTGCTACGAAAGACGCAGCAGCTTCAGATAGAGCAATTTTATCTTGCGGGCGTTTCGGACCGGCAATTGACGGCACAACATCACCCAAATCAAGAGAGAGCGTATCTGTGAAAATTGGCTCATGCCCGGATTCACGCCATAGACCTTGTTCTTTTGAATACGCTTCTACCAATGCCACGCGGTCATCATCACGGCCTGTGAACTCCAGATAACGCACAGTTTCCGCATCAACAGGGAAGAAACCACAAGTACTACCAAATTCCGGAGCCATATTACTCAACGTCGCACGATCCGGCAAAGTCATATGATCCAGACCATCGCCATAAAACTCGACAAATTTACCAACCACGCCTTTATCACGAAGCATTTTTGTAACGGTTAGCACCAAATCAGTTGCGGTTGCTCCTTCTTTAAGCGCGCCAGTCAATTTGAAACCGACAACCTCGGGTATCATCATCGATACAGGCTGACCAAGCATCGCAGCCTCAGCCTCGATACCGCCCACACCCCAGCCCAGTACAGCCAGACCGTTAATCATTGTTGTGTGGGAATCTGTACCCACAACAGAGTCAGGATATGCCACCATATTCCCTGTATTTTCGTCTTCTTCGACCCATACAGTCTGCCCAAGATATTCAAGGTTCACCTGGTGACAAATACCGGTCCCGGGCGGAACAACACGGAAATTCTTGAAAGCATCCTGCCCCCAGCGCAAGAAAGCATAACGCTCGCCGTTACGTTCGAACTCACGCTCCACATTCATCTGGAACGAACGCGCAGAACCAAATTCATCAACCATAACCGAGTGATCAATCACAAGATCCACCGCACTTAACGGGTTAATCTGCTGTACATTACCGCCCAAAGCCTTCATTGCCTCACGCATAGCTGCCAAATCCACAACGGCAGGGACACCGGTAAAATCCTGCATCAACACGCGGGATGGACGAAACGCAATCTCATGATCAACTCGCCCGCCATCCATCCATGCTTTAATCGCTTTGATATCTTCAACAGTAACCGAACCGCCATCTTCATAACGAAGCAGATTTTCAAGAAGGATCTTCATTGTAAAAGGAAGCTTTGATATATCGCCAAGCTGCTTTTCAGCCTCTTTCAGGCTAAAATAATCATATGTCTTCCCGTTCACTTCAAGTGTGCGGCGTGTTTTAAGAGTATCCTGTCCTGTGTGTGTCATGATACGTTTTGTTCCCTTGCTGATTTAAGTTTTAAAAAAGTCAATAACCCATATATTTCATTATATTACGGCTAAAATACTACCATACAAACACTCTGATAAAAATAATTTCTACCCAGTGTTTTTAACAAAATTGTTTTTGCTTGAAAAAAAGCAACCCCATATATTTCATATCCCGTTGCTAGCGTTTATAGCGCTGCAGACTTTGCATTGCCTTTTCACAATACGGGTTGACGGCCTGATATTCCTGTAGCGAGTCCACCTTTGATTGCAAACGGTGCATTTCTTCATTTAACGGCTGCTGATAGGCCATAACAGCCTCTCTGACATGATTGGCCATCTTTTCCTGCGCACCTTGAAGCTGATAGGTTTTATATGGCCCTTTTTCATCAAAACCATTCACCGCAGTTTGCACCGATTTTCCGATTAGCTTAGCGTATTTATTCATTACATCCCGGTCAACCTGCACATGTTTAAGCTCGTGTTTCATAATTGCTTCTTTACAGGGGCTATATTGAAACTCTTTTGCTATATATATCTTTGGCTGCAAATGAATATTGACCTTTATGTTATCATACCAGATACAAGACGAACCATTGCGGAATGTCATTGTTTTCCAATGCACCTCCATTGAAATTTCCGGCCTATCCTCACGCAAACCGCCAGTGGCGGTATCAACATTCACCCCGTAAGGACTGATGGTATCCGATTCCTTTTGACCGAGCTGCGCCGATGTATAGGCATATTCATATACAATATCATCACTATACGGATTAATCGTAATATGTGGCGGCGTGGAAGACCCCGAACAATTAATCGTTGTGGCTACTAAAATCGCAAGAGATTCATTTGCAATGGCATTAATCATATAAAATAGCCTTTACTCCGTTATCCTTTATATATAATCACATAATAATGTTAACAGTCGGTTTCTTCTATGATACCACTAACTTACTCTAATAAATATATTTTGATGCAGATGACGAAGGGAACATCACATGACAATGCTCGGAAAATTGCTGCTTTTTGCGCTTGATATTTATTTATGGATCATCGTATTGAGTGTTGTTATTAGCTGGCTAATGGCTTTTGAGGTTATCAATGCAAAATCAGAACAAGCTAAAAACTTACTGAGATTGCTCGCAAAAGCGACAGATCCTGTGTTCAAACCCCTGCGTAAGTATGTTCCACCGATTGGCGGCATTGATATTACACCGATTATCGTCGTATTTGCGATATTTCTCGCTAAAGAACTCGTCGTAAAAATGTTCTTCCACGGCCCTTCTATCGTTATGATGTAGGAGTGAAGATATAAAATGGCCGGATTTAAAGCCGTAACAACAGAAGACAGCAAGATGACAGCAAACAATTTGATTGATGGCAAAGCGCAAGCCGCTATATTACGCGAGCAAATCGCCAAAGATGTACAAAATCTAAATTCACAAGGCATACAGCCTGGCCTTAGCGTTATTTTAGTTGGCGAAGACCCTGCCAGTCAGGTCTATGTCGGTAATAAAATCAAGGCATGTGAAAGCACAGGAATTACAAGTTTTGAACATAAGCTTCCTGCCGATACGACTGAGCAAGCCATTATCGCTTTAATCAAAAACCTGAATAACGACCCATCTGTGCATGGCATCTTACTACAACTGCCGCTTCCAGGTGATCTTGATGCTGATAATATTCTGCCGCATATCGCGCCGGAAAAGGATGTTGACGGCTTACACCCGATGAATGTCGGAAAACTTGTTGCCGAACTTGATGGCGCAATGGCTCCATGTACACCGCAAGGCTCGCTGCACCTTATACATAGTGTTCAGCAAGACCTGACCGGTTTGCATGCCGTTGTTATTGGTCGATCACTTTTATTCGGAAAGCCTATGGCGCAATTATTACTGCAAGCCAATTGTACAGTGACAACATGTCACTCCAGAACCAAGAACATCGAAGATATCTGTAAACAGGCCGATATTCTTGTTGCGGCCGTTGGTCGCCCGAAAATGGTCAAAGCGGACTGGGTAAAAGATGGCGCGATTATCATTGATGTTGGCATTAACAGACAAGAAAACGGCAAGTTATGCGGTGATGTTGATTTTGATGCCGTTGCACCAAAAGCAAAAGCCATCACGCCCGTACCGGGCGGTGTCGGCCCTATGACAATTGCATGTTTATTGCAAAATACCGTCAAAGCCGCACGTATTCAAAACAGATAAATATAGCTGCCCCGAACAGTCCGCGTTTAATACTCCATATATCGAAAAGACGGGTATTGCCGAATGGCATCGCGGTATTTATTCCGGCGAAGAATTAATTTCTGGAACGTATCCCGGCTTTCCTGATCCGATAAATAATCAGGATTAGCTTTTGCGCTATATTTTCCGCCAGTTAAACGCAGAAACTCGATCAAATCAAGATTGGCGTCCAGCCATTTTTCTGTTACCGAAAAAAAGCGATCAATATCCGGCAACATATCAATCAATTGTGAACGCAGCTCATCTGCATAAACTGGCTCTCTTGAAATACGTCGTTCAATTTCAGCAATACGCTTACCCATATCTTTTCGCCAGTTCCGCAATACCTGCTGCGCCACCAATACGTTATTATATTGATCTTCGCGCTCTTTCACATTGGTCACAATCCCCCCGTTACCGGCATCAACCATAAAACGGCGGATCTCGTTCCCGTACGGATCAAATTTCGGGTTTACTTCTACGATCAAACCAAAAAGCAGGCTATCGATCTGTTTATCAATATGTTTGAACTGCGGCAGTTTCTTATATTCTACCCTCGGATAGGTTTTTACAGCATCTTTGGCAACCGCCATATTACCCACGCAAAAGCAAAGCATATACGCTGTTACAAAAACCGTAATCAATAGGTGTGATTTCAAAACCTACTCACCTTGTGCTGCTGAAAAACCTTTAACACCGTCAAATGTATTCAACATAACAGATTTGGTAAAGTTCAAATCATTCTGGTTCATGCGATCCATCAAGGCCACGACTTGCGAGGTGAGAACGGTCGATCCATCCTTGCCCAAAAATCTCAAGCGCCAGTTATCCGCGCAAAACGTATCCGGCTTGCCTTCCGGCCAAACCTTTACACCACGATTTGAAATCATCGATAATTCCAGATTATCATTCACACATTCAAGAACCTTGGCGGCAAGATCATCCGGTGATCCTGACCAGTTCAGACCAATATCAACACCGACACGTTCGGTTTTTTGGGGGGGGCGTATTTTAAGTGGCGGAAGCTTAATTCCGCCTTCGCTCGCCCCTTCATAAACAACAGGCTTCAGTATTTCAGGTTTTGCGCCAAGACGCTCGATTACAGCATCGCCAAATTCTTTCGTGCCGACTTTATGTGTACTGACACCTTCACGGTAAATTTCACCGGTATGAAAACCATCTTCGATTGTCTTCAGCCAGCCATTATGAATTTTCTCGGCCACATCATTCTGACCAATATGCGTTAACATCATCACAGCGCCCAGCAACAAACCAGACGGATTGGCAATACCCTGACCGGCAATATCAGGCGCGCTGCCGTGAACCGCTTCGAACATGCCGAAATCCTGGCCAATGTTACAAGAACCGCCAAGCCCGACAGAACCAGTCACCTCGGCAGCAATATCGGAAACAATATCACCATATAAGTTCGGCAGAACAATCACGTCAAAAATATGCGGTGCAGAAGCCACCTTGGCCGCGCCAATATCAATAATCATGTGGTTTTGTTCAATATCCGGATATTCAGCGCCAATTTCATCAAAAACACTATGGAACAAACCATCGGAAAGCTTCATGATGTTGTCTTTGGTCATACATGTGACCTTTTTCCGACCATTAGCGCGTGCATATTCAAAGGCATAGCGAACAATGCGCTCGGTGCCCGGACGGCTAATCAACTTAAGCGCGGCCATCACGTCTTGCGACTGGCGATACTCAATCCCGCCATATAAATCTTCTTCGTTTTCACGAACAATAACCAAATCCATACCCGGATGATCTGTTTCAATGCTCGGGTGGTAAGACACACATGGGCGCACATTGGCAAAAAGTCCTAATGTTTTACGCACTGTCACATTCAGGCTTTTAAACCCGCCACCTTGCGGCGTTGTAATCGGCGCCTTCAAAAAGATACGTGTGCGAAGCAATTCATCCCATGAAGCATCCGTAATACCGCTATCTGATTGTCCGCTTTCATAAACGGCTTTGCCGATTGTAATTTCGGAAATATCAAGCCTTGCAGACGCAGCATCCAAAATACGCAACGTCTCGTCCATGATTTCCGGACCTATACCATCACCGCGCGCAACTGTAATTGGCGTATTTTGAGTCATTCTGGATACTCCTTATAAATAGTGAAATGAATGTGAAACACATTGTAGAATTACCGCACTATTCTACAGCAAGAACGCCGCATCGCAAGGCTTATCCGCTCACAATACTGTGTTTCGATATAGAAAAGATATAGATGGGAATTTTGCTCAAGAGGAATAAAAAAACCTAGAACATTTCCATGATCAAACAGCGCGCAGAACCGCCGCCATATTTTTCAATAGTCGAAATATCCGAATGCAATAATTTCGTGAAATATTTCTTATAGATTTTAATTTGATCATCACGCAACGCATTGTAGGCATTTTCAGACATTACAAGCATAGGTTCGCCATTTTTATCCAGCACTTCTAGCGAGTTACCACAAAATGATTGCAACTGTTCCAGCGTTAAAAGAACAACATCATGGGTTTCGGATAAGCGGTCAACAATACGTTTTCGATGTTCAGGGATAATACAATCCGCGCATATGGCCGCCAGTTTTGTACCGATAAACATCACAAGATCTGTGTGATAAACAGGTTTACCGGCATGCGTACGTGTTTCAAAAACCTCGATATCATAACCCATCTCATCAGCCCAAAGTCTGGCTAGCTCCTCATCTGTGCGGCTGGATAAACCACTATAGACAATTTTATTAATGCGATCCATATTCAGGCTGCCTGTGCTTTCCAGATACTGCGCCTGATTTTCATAGCCGCTTATATCCAGCGCTACATCATAATGTTGACCGAAAAACTTGATTATTTCATCGCTACGCTCGGCGCGGCGATTACTGTTTAACATGGGATAGATGACCATTTTACGGTCTTCATGTGTTGAAATCCAGTTCGGAAATAAATGATCCGGGCAATCCTTATCACCGCGCAAAGTCGTGATCACAACACCATTTTCAACCAACATATCGCGGAAACGGCGAAACTCGCCCAGCGCTTTTTGATACGTCGCATCTTGTGATTCCTGTTGATCGATTTGATACACATTCGTATCCATCGTTTCAGGATTTGCGTAAAAAACTTCTGGTTCAATCAAAAGCAAATGGCTGGTGGATTGTCTTGACATTGAAAGCTCTTTATTCGGTGTTGTTATGTTTTCTTCTGTGACGGTCGCAGCGGAAGTCAATGGCATAGCCATGTTAGACATCTTAAAAACCCCTGTATTTTATAATTATTATTTGATTCTTTCCAAACATTGTAAGAAACCAAACCCAAAAAGGGAAGCACGAAGATCAACTAAAATACGTTACTAACCGCTTATCTGGTAACGTAGAAATGCTCCCCAACTCCCATTATCGCTCCATTGGGTATCGACCGGTTGCAATATGTGTCCATCAAGCTTCTCAAAAACGGCCTTATCAACCGATACGTCCTCAATTTTTTCAAATCGTTCTGCATTGAGCAAAATTGCGTCCTGTGCGCGCCCGGCATATTTCACAGCATCTTCGGTTTGCGCATATAAGGCGCTGCCATGAACACGAAGCGCCTGTAAAAACACATCCGGCTTGCATAAGAACATTCCCGTATTACAAAACACATCAGAAGTCCCGGCCAGTTTTTCCATCGCTTCGCCATGCGGCTTTTCAACAAATGCGCTTGCTTCATATGCTGTACCGGATAATTTCTGGCCGGCTGAAAAATAACCAAATCGATTTGATATTTTCTCCGCTTCCACCACAAAGGACACTATCTTACCTTGTTCTGCCCATACCATGGCATGAGCCAATGCAACGTGGAGCTGTGCTATATCCTTAATACTGTGGTCGGTTGGCAACACCCACATATAGCTATCGGGTTTAATGCGCTTTAGATAATGCGCAGCAACGGCAATTGCGGGCGCTGTGCCACGGCCGGAAGGTTCCATAAAAAACTGGCAGCGTGATCTATGCTTTTGCGGCGTTTGCTGCTTCAAGGTCTCATACAGCGCAATATTGGCGCAGACATAATAATGAGAAAAACCGTCAACGCGCTGCCATGTATTTTGATACAATGACGGCTTGCCAAAAATCTGCAAAAAGGGTTTGGGATTTGACGGGCGCGATAACGGCCACAGACGGCGGCCTGTGCCACCGGCCAGCAAAACCGGAATAATCTGTTTTTGTATTTCTTCAGGCTGCTTGCTGTGAGACATATTTTTGCTGATACCATTGATAAGCCTGCAACAGGCCATCTTCTAATGAAGTTTGCGCTGTCCAGCCTAACCCATGAATACGGCTATTATCCAGACACTTTCTTAATGTACCATCAGGTTTTCCGGTATCAAATACAATATCGCCCTTATAGCCAGCGATATCTGCAATCATCAATGCCAGATCATGGATTGATACCTCATCACCTGTGCCCACATTAACCGGATCCAGGCCGTTATAATTTTCCAGTAAAAACACCAAAGCATCGGCCAGATCATCAACATATAAAAACTCGCGCAGCGGTTTTCCTGATCCCCAAACGCTCACCTGGCTAGCGCCACTGCGTACCGCATCATGCATCTTCATAATAAGCGCAGGCACAACATGTGAGCCAAGCTTGTCATATCGATCACCCTTACCGTATAAATTACAGGGCATTGCGGTGATAAAGTTAGCGTCATATTGACGCGCGTAAGAACGGCACATCTGTAGCCCTGCTATCTTCGCAATGGCATAAGCTTCGTTGGTCGGCTCAAGCTTTCCTGAAAGAAGCGCATCTTCTGTGATGGGCTGCTGCGCCTCTTTTGGATAAATACATGAAGAGCCCAAAAACAATAATTTTTGTACGCCTGCCATATAAGCACCGCCAATTACGTTACTTTGAATAAGAAGATTATCCGTTATAAAATCCGCCGGATATGTTTGGTTGGCCAAAATACCGCCCACCCTTGCCGCAGCCAGCACGACCACATCTGGCTTTTCACGGACCAGCCAGCGTTCGACATCTGTTTGACGCGTTAAATCCAGATTTTCCCGTGACACGCTGAGAATTTCACAATCATATTCCGTCAAACGACGCATTAAAGCGCTGCCCACCATGCCTTGATGCCCGGCGATATAGACCCGCTTATTGTGCAGCGTAAAGTTTTCTGTCATCGCCCTGATCTTCTTTCATCTGGTTTGTTTGCCCCCACAGATCGGTTTTCATCATATCGGTGACCAAATCATCAAAAGTCAATTCAGGTAACCATCCCAAAACGCGGCGCGCCTTTGAAGCATCGCCCAATAAATGATGCACTTCGCTCGGGCGGAAGAATTGTGGGTTCACGCGAACCAATGTCCTCCCTGTCTGTTGATCAATCCCTCTCTCGTCCAGCCCTTCACCCTGCCAGGTGATCCGAACACCAGCGATCAAGAAAGCGGCATTTACAAACTCCCGCACACTATGTGCCTGCCCCGAAGCGAGTACGTAATCATCCGGTATATCCTGTTGCAGCATTAACCACATACCGCGCACATAGTCCCGTGCGTGTCCCCAATCGCGCTGTGCATTCAAATTGCCCAACTCCAGAACATCCTGCGTTCCATTCACAATGGCTGCAATAGCTTTAGTGATTTTACGCGTTACAAATTCTTCGCCGCGCAGCGGGCTTTCATGATTAAACAAAATACCGTTACTTGCATGCAGCCCGTAAGCGGCGCGGTAATTACGCACTGTCCAATACGCAAATAATTTGGCGCTGGCATACGGACTACACGGCGCGAATTCTGTCTGTTCATTTTGTGGCGCAGCCGCATTACCAAACATTTCCGAACTTGATGCCTGATAAAACCTGACCTGTTTTGCAATATCACTATAACGAATTGCTTCCAGAAACTTCAAAACCGCAAGGCCGTTAATATTGGCGGTTGCTTCTGGGGTATTGGAACTTTCGGCAACGTGGCTCATCGCAGCAAGATTATAAATCTCATCAGGGTTATATTGCTGCAAAACATGTTGTAAAAAACCGCTATCGCAAATATCACCGCGTATCAGTGTAAAATCGGTATGGTTTTCAATTCCGCGGATATTGGCACGATCATCACAGGCCGTATATGGACGCAAACCCACAACCTTATAGCCTTGCCCCAACAAAAAACGGGCAAGAAACGCGCCGTCCTGACCGGTGATGCCGGAAATAAGGGCGGTTTTTGCCAAATCATTAAATCTGGCGCTGCGTTTCATATTACCAGTATTTTGCGAAGCTTTTGGATTTTGAATCGAACACATACATGCACCTATGGTAGTCTTGAATCGTACAATACCATGGTATGCGTGCCGCAAATAGTCCGAATTGCCTGCCAAAGCCGACAACCCCCAAAACAAAAACGCTAAAAAACCAAGACCTCATCACAAAAACAAAGACCGCCAGAATAATCTGCGCGGTCTATATTATTTTGATCATTATCAAGATCATTTTGTAAATCTGCACTAAAACTTTGCCGTATCAGAAACTTTACATTGTCAGGCCAGCATCCTGTTTGACTGGCTCGGCTACTGCAATTTCGGGACCTTCGTTATCAAGGCCAATTGTAGACAAGATTTTCTGCTGTAGCTCCGGCGCGAAACCAATTTTGTTAAAGACCCATTTCGCTCCCGATTCCAAAAGATCCGGCGTATCCATATCAACAACACCATCAATTAAATTACCAATAACCTCAGCCAGATTAAACTGCCATCCTGTGCCTTCATTGGCCGGATCACTCGAGACAATTTTAGGCAGCTCACCGTTCTGCAACTCATCAAGAGCCAGAGCATCCTCTACCGTTGTTTCTCCGCTGATTAACGCTGCAGCCCCCATTAACTGGCCCTCCGAACTTCTACATATGCAACATGTGTAATTTGTGACGGGAAATCGCCATGACCATCATATTCCACCAAGGCAATTTGTGTACTTTTGGCAATACGCTCGTAAACCTCTCCCCCTTGATAGTCAAGTTGAACAATATCTTCGTAATCTGCTTTGAATTTGATGTCTTTGTTGCTTACGGAAACAGTATATGTTTCCGCATAGGGCAAGCGTTCCGGGATCACAATAATAACGGAATTCCCACCGCCTAAAACAAAGTCACAATTATTAAACACAATACTTCCCTCACACTTATGTATTCTGGACTTAATGATGCCAGAATTGTCTTAAAGTCCGATAAATAATAGATAAAATTTTATTATATAAAATGTGATATATTTTAAATCTCAATGAAAACAAATACTTAATCATTCGAAAATGCAAAAATTAGTATTTTTGCATCGGACGAAATTCATCCAAACAGAACTTATAGCGCTCTCGTAATGACCCTAGACACTTTTCTTAGCAGGCTTACGGCGACGGAATAACCCCGGACGAAACGGATGTTTTAGCTGTTGCCAGAATGTCAGTGGCACATATTCATTTGTGCCAATATTAATAGGCGGCTGTCTTTCGGCATTAAAATATGTGCCGAATATATGGTCCCATATCATTACGTTTTCGCCGTAATTTTTATTCCCCTCGCGCAGATCGCGGCTATGATGCCAGCGATGCAGGCCGGGTGTATTGAATATCCATGACAAAACACCAAAACGCATTTCAACATTACAATGCGTCAGCATGCCGATAAACGCGGTAATCGCCGACAACCACTGCAAGACTTCAATCGGCGCGCCCAGAGAAAACAAAATGGTTAAGCCCAAAACGATACTGACCAAGCTATCGACAAAATGGAACCGCCCGGTATTAATCACCCAAAGACGGGTTACACTATGATGTATGGCATGAAAGCGCCATAACGGCATCCATTCATGAGACAGGCGATGCGCCCAATACAAGCCGAACTCGGCCGCGACAACACCCAAAACAATTTGCGGCACAAGCGGCCAATCACGTGGCCAGATACAATCCACACTTTCAGATAACGGTTTAATATGGTCTGTCAAACCGATCACAGCACTAAAGACAAGCAAAGTCTGTACGCCGCCTTTACTAACTAATGTATGGGCGATATTGGTTAAAGTCTGGCCGTCATCGGCATTCCATTCTTTGGCAAAACTCATCCGCTGTTCCAGCAGAAGTAAAGAAATCGCCAGAAACGCATAGGCAAAGTTAAAATATAAAACCGGCTGGTCTTTGGAAAAACCATACGCAGTAATGGCCATACAAACTGTAAATAGTAATGGCCAACTTATATATGAAAACAAATATAATAACTTCTCGCGCATGGGAAAGCACCCTTTTCTCGTGTAGCTTTTTCGAATAATGTAACCAAGTTATGAGTGATCTCGAATACATCATCGTTACGTTTATATACAATACCTAACCTAACTACAAATTTTGACAAGGAATTGAAAGATGAAAAAAATTATCACAAACACAGTTATCGCTGGCGCAGTTGCTTTTGCTGCGAGCCAGTTTATTACAGATTCAGCCGATGCTGCGCCAAAGGAAAAAGAAAAATGTTTTGGCGTCGTCAAAGCAGGCAAGAATGACTGTGCCAGTGCAGACGATAAACATAGCTGTCTTGCGCAAGCAACTGTAGATGGTAGCGGACAAGAATGGGTGTCTTTGCCTAAAGGTCTTTGTGAAAAACTTGTCGGCGGATCACTTGAACCATTTGAAGACAAATAAAACCCCATTAGCGTTTGTCTTATGACACAAAAAACCGCAATTTTACCAAACCTCAATCCGTCACAGGCCGATATGCCCTCGCATGAAGCCGGTGTCGGGATACGAGGGCCGCATTACGAAGATTTTACAAACACTCGTCCTGACGCCGGATGGATCGAGGTGCATCCGGAGAACTTTTTC
>JAUILO010000045.1 GCA_030432775.1 Alphaproteobacteria bacterium | reverse complement strand
GTTAACTCTGGTTCCGTTAGCGCGTAAATAACGGTATAAAAGGGCATCGGGTAGCCATTTATAGTTTTGTGACTGTGCTGTGACATAGGCATCAAAATCAGCGTTTTTAATATCACCACCGGGCAGCGGTTTTATATCCGTTGTGCAAGGATCGATGGATCTGTTGTTCTTATAAAGTTTATCAAGCGCGCTTTTTGCAAGTGTGCGATATGTCGTTATTTTGCCGCCAAAAACCGATAAGAGGTCAAGCTCATCATGCACATCATGAATTAATTTGTAATCGCGCGTGACGGCGCTGGCATTTTCATCGCCATCATCAAGTAACGGGCGCACGCCGCTATATGACCATACAACATCGTTTTTGGATATTTGTTTTTCAAATGACAGATTGGCGGCATTACAAAGATATTTGATTTCTTCCTCGGATATCTGGACATTAGCCGGATCTTCGTGAATTTCAACATCTGTTGTGCCGATAAGGGTGTAATTACCTTCATAGGGAATGGCAAAGACAATGCGGTGGTCTGGTTGTTGCAATATATAGGCGTGATCACCGTTGAAAATCTGCGGTACAACAATATGACTGCCTTTTACAAGTCTGATATTAGGCGTGTTTTCCATGCTAAGGCCGGAAGTATCCATTAATCCGCGCACCCATGGGCCGGCTGCATTGATAACTTTATCAGCCGTAAAGCTCGAGTCCTGATGGGTGTGCAGGTTGCGTGTGTGTATGCGCCAGTTCACTTTGTTATGTTCTATTCTGGTACAGGCCGTGCGTGTCATGATAGAGGCGTCATGTTCTTTGGCGTCCAGTGCATTTAACGCCACTAGACGCGCATCATTGACCCAGCAATCAGCATAGCTAAAGCCGCGCTTATATTTTTTTTGTAATGGTTTGCCGCTGACGTGATGTTTGAATTTTATGCCGTATGAACCGGGTAATTTTTTGCGCTTGGCCAAGTTGTCGTACAAAAACAGGCCGATACGGATCATCCATGCGGGTCTTTGGGTTTTATCATGTGGCAAGATGAATTGCAGTGGCCAGATGATATGCGGCGCGATACCAAGCAGTTTTTCACGTTCACGCAAAGCCGCCCGAACCAATTTGAACTCGTAATATTCCAGATAGCGCAGACCGCCATGAATAAGTTTGGAGCTTGCAGACGATGTGCCGCTGGCAAGGTCTCTGGCTTCGATAAGGGCAACGGATAAGCCGCGCAAGGCTGCGTCTCTTGCGATACCTGCGCCATTAATGCCGCCGCCAATTATACATAGATCAAAGTGTTGTTTTTTCATGACAAGATTGTCGGTGACATGGGAAGAAAATGCAAGATACCCCTTGTAAGAATCTGCAATGAATTCCGATTTTATTCAGAAAATTAGACGAAACTTTGCCTGTCTCACCGCTCAAAATTTATCCTGTAGCGATCATGACATTGGTTTTATGCAGAACACATATCAGTGTGAAAAAGCGTCTGGCCGTATCAAAATCCATATCGATTTTATCTTTCAAGCGATGAATTAAAAGTTCAGCGCCTTCATTATGAAGGCCGCGGCGTCCCATATCAATGGCTTCCAGCTTTTCTCTGGTCGAGGTTATGCGCGCCTTTTCATAGCTCTCGATCATGAGGAAATAGTCTTGAATAATACGCTTATACGGCTTAAGACCAAGAATAAGCATAGGTAATTCTTCACCTTGTTTGTCATTGGTACGAATGACGAGGCGGTTGTCTTCGATAGACACGCCGATTTTATAAGGGCCATTATCATCGTTTACGGGCTGGAATGAACCTGTTTCTATCAAGTCCTGAACGGCGGCATCACGTTCTTTTATTGCATAATCCGGCAAATTCTGGTATTTTCCATAAACTTCTAAATGCGCTATGCTTTTATTTGTGCTCATGCTCTATTTTACTGCATCGCACAAATGTTTGGCAAGCTCTTTTTGGTTATGGCTGAAGGCCTGATGAAGAACGGAAAAATATTGAGAATATGTAGAGGGTAGGGCAATGGCAACGTCTTGGGATATAATAGAAAAGTGGGTGAATGTTACCTCTGAACACGGACAGGAGTTGCAATTTGCGCCCGATCCGCGCTTTGCGTTATTTGATCCTGATGATCACCCAGATTTTAATCCGGAATTCTGGAATGGCCAGCAACGAAAAGCCAATTGTATGGGTTATGCGCTAGAAGCGGTGGGCGAGAGTTTGTTGCCTGGATATATCCGTCCATACCATATGTGCGAAAACCGCCAGATCGCAGACGAATTTAACCGTGTTGGTTACCGGATGCAGCAAGCAATAGCCCCTGATGAATTTGAAGAGATTGTTCGTATGGGCGTTTTGGTTGATGGCCTGAAGAAGGTTCAATCGGCCGACGAGCTATATAAACCGGATCATTATCTGGTCGCTTTAAACTTTCATCATGCCGCCAGCAGTTTTGATGGCGCTATCGATAACGATTTCCACTTCGTACGGCTGGATAAAAATGGTCGCTGGTCTATGACCTGCTATGGCAATTACGAAGGTGTATCCTTCCATGATCGTGATATGGATAAAATTCTTAATCCGGCACGCACAAATTGGGGGAGTTTTATGAAATTCGATGGGTTTTACCATGTGCCCAAAGGTGGTATCGAAACGCTTCGTCCGCGTCTAAGAGCCGGTTAGGGGCACAATCTACTCTTATCCCACTAACCCACTAAGATGCCCAACATATCCCGGCATATTTCGTTAATATAGATCTGTGCCCCATAATGCTGTCTATGAAGCGCCGCTCGCATAAAGTGATCAGCATAAATGCTGTCTATGAAGCGCCGCTCGCATAAAGTGATCAGCATAAAAGAGTTAAATGAGAGAGATGTTTATTCCTGAAGGCTTACAGGAATGCGTTCAATATCCGCGCCGCAAGCACATAGTTTATCAACGATGTTTTCATAGCCGCGATCAAGATGGTAAATGCGGTTGATCGTGGTTTCACCGCTAGCCACCAATCCGGCAAGGATAAGCGAAACACTGGCGCGTAAGTCTGTCGCCATTACTTCGGCTCCGCGAAGGCCTGAAACGCCGCGAATAATTGCTGAGTTGCCCTGTGTTGTGATATCAGCGCCCATACGCCCAAGCTCTGGAACATGCATGAAACGGTTTTCAAATATAGTTTCGGTGACCATGCCCGCGCCCATACAAAGGGTCAGCATTGTCATGAATTGCGCTTGAAGATCTGTCGGGAAGCCCGGGTAGGGCTCGGTCATAATATCCGTGCCTTTAAGTGGAGTGCCATTACGGCTCACCAGAATGTCTTGATCGTCTTGCGAAATTTTAAGTCCTGCGGCTTCAAGCGGGCCAACAAGGGCTGTCAGGTGGTCAATATTTGCGCCTTTCAGGCGTACATCACCGCCGGTTAACGCAACGGCAATCATCCATGTTCCTGTTTCAATGCGGTCAGCCACCACGGCATGTGTTGTGCCTGGTAGTTTTTCAACGCCTGTGATCGTGATCTCGGATGTGCCAAGACCTTCAATTTTCGCTCCCATAGAAATCAAACATTCGCCAAGATCGATAATTTCCGGCTCTTTGGCTGCATTTTTCAGAACGGTCGTTCCTTTGGCTAGTGTCGCAGCCATTAAAATATTCTCGGTTGCGCCAACGGAAACTTTGGCAAATTCAACTACAGCACCTTTCAGGCCGTCTTTGGCTTCGGCAAAGATGTAGCCGCCTTCGAGTTTGATTGTTGCTCCCATTTGTTCCAGCGCCTTAAGGTGCAGATCAACTGGTCTCGTGCCAATGGCACAGCCGCCGGGCAGCGATACTTTTGCAACACCAAAGCGCGCAAGTAACGGTCCCAATACCAATACACTGGCACGCATTTTACGCACCAAATCATATGGGGCGTAACATGTGCTTGTTTTCTCTGATTTCAAGCTGATCAGTTTAAGTTCCGGATTAGCGGAAACTGTCACATCCAGACTTTCAAGCACGGCTGATAATGTTCTTATATCGCGCAACGTTGTCGGCGCATTTGACAGGTTTAGCGGTTCGTCCGTCAGAAGACATGCACACATAAGCGGAAGGGCGGCATTTTTTGCGCCGCTGATCTCAATTGTGCCGTTAAGACGGTTGCCGCCTTTGACCTTGATTTGATCCATGCCGGATTTTTCGGCGCTGGTCGCTGATTCTGGTGTTGATCCAGATGCAATCTGCGCTGCATCGGTTTGCGCGAGTGATATAATTTTGGCTTCTGCAGACATATTGTACTCTCTATCTCGCGCTAGTTTATTGTTATGGAATATAACGCGACTATGTTTTTAATCTAAAGTCGCGGTAAAGTCACGCCTTTTTGCCCCATATATTTACCGCTGCGTGATGCATAGGTAACTTCACACGGGCTGCTGCCTTTGAAGAACAGGAACTGTGCAACGCCCTCATTGGCGTAAACCTTTGCTGGAAGTGGCGTTGTGTTTGATATTTCTAGTGTTACATGGCCTTCCCAGCCTGGCTCTAGCGGTGTGACGTTCACAATCAGGCCACAACGTGCATAGGTGCTTTTACCTAAGCAAACAACCAGCACATCTTCGGGAATACGGAAATATTCAACTGTGCGTGTCAGAACAAAACTATTTGGCGGAATAACGCAAATATCTGTTTTTCTTTCAACGAAGCTCTGGTTTGAAAAGTTTTTCGGGTCAACAATGGCGTTATCGACATTGGTAAAAATCATGAATTCATCCGAGCAGCGCGAATCGTATCCATATGAAGATAGGCCGAAAGAAATTTGCCCGTCGCGTTTTTGCTTTTCAACAAATGGCTCGATCATACCTTGTTCGGCTTGCTGGCGAATCCAGTGATCCGGCATAATGCCCGGCATGGCATCGACTAATGTTTCGGGTTTGATGATTGTATCTGTGTTTTTTTCTTGAGCCTGCATATTTTCTATCCTTAACGCCTGTTATTTAACGCTTGTTATGTTTTCATTTGCGCCCAGTATTTATTTACGGTGCTTGGTTGCGGTATGTTGTTAGTGTTTATCTGTAGAGTTTTGATTACCTTTGAAATCTCTTAGGTCAGTTTGAACTCATCAGATATGCACTAAAGCTCCGTCTCCTGCGCGTCTGCTTCCTTTTGCCCGCGTTTTTGCTCTTTTCTACGGCCTAAATTTGCCCGCAATGCAGCAGCTCGCTTATCGGCACGATATTTTGCTCTGTTGCTCACTTTTGGTTCTGCACAGTTTTCTTCATCTGTCTGACAGTCTTTGTGTTCTGTCCCAAACTCTTTATCGTCTATCATTGTGTCCGAATCATGGCTTTTTTTGGAAAATATGATGAATTATATAGTAAAAACGGACGTGACAGGCTAGCTTTTTTATTGTAGCGTCCGTCCGTCTGGGGATAAACCACGATTATTCGCCGCCGTAGCTCAGTGGTAGAGCGCGTCATTGGTAATGACGAGGTCGAGAGTTCAATTCTCTCCGGCGGCACCATAACAGCCTTCGCACGAATCGAAAATACGTTTAAATTCACGCATATCTTATGGCGGTCAGGGCGATCTTGGTTGCTTTGTGTCGTTATTTGTTGTTGTTGTTGTCAACTGTGTGTTGCGACTTGTGGCTTGTTAAAGTGAGTATGATTAAGGGGAAGGTGTTATCATGAAGAAGATTGTTTTGATATTGTTGTTGGGTGTTTTCGGTTTTGTAGCACCTGTGAATGCTAGAACCACACAGGATGTTTTGAGCGATGTGCGTATTGAGGGTGTCGGTCTTTCTAGCACTCTTGACGAAGTACATAAGGTCATTGACCGACTGAAGGTCGAGGAGTGGAATTGTACCGAGAATAAGGCTGAGGAGCGCGAGCGACCTAAATTTGATAAAATAAGGGTATATGCGCGCCGCTATCACTGGTCATGCCTGTATCAAAAACCCGAAGCGCCTTCGGATTGGCAACGCCTTACCGTGAATTACCTGCATGATCGTGTGCTTGGTGTGGTCTATGAAGGGTCAAAAGAGCCTGATTTTGGTGGTTTAAATCAGAAGGAGTTTTTGCAAGATATGGATAAAGACCTGCAAAAGGCGTCTGATTTGCCGGAAAACTATGAGTATAATGATTATGCAGAAGTTCACGGTGCGAGTTCACAGGCGTTTATGCAAAACATAGCGCTGAAGTTGAAGCAAAGCTGTAATATTATCGTCGGAAATGCTCCCTCTCCGTATTACTTAGAGTTTAAATCCCATCAAATGTACATTCCATCTCAAAATGCACAAACATCATCGATATCGATCGAGCGAAGCGCTATGAGTTTTTGTCTAAGCCTTGTTGCAGAAAAAACGAATGTGCGTCCCTGATATTATGAAGGGTAAAACCGTTTATATTGTGCATGGCTATATGGCTGTCCCGTCGGATAACTGGTTTGGCTGGCTCGCTGAATGTGTTGAACAGGCCGGCGGTTGCACGCATATCATGCAAATGCCTCGTTCTGATAACCCTGATGCGCGGCGCTGGGTTCGGACTTTGTCCGATAAGATAAATAATCCAGATGAAAATACTTACATCGTCGCGCATAGCCTTGGCTGTATCGCGACATTGTGTTTCTTGGCAGGACTTGGAGGGGCGCGAATTGGCGGCCTTATTCTGGCGTCAGGTTTTGAAGATATCTTGACGACTATTCCTGAATTGGACGGTTTTATACAGGGGTGTGCGTTTGATGCGGATGTTATTAAATCAATTGTTGAAAAGCGCGTTGTTTATGTGTCGCTTAATGATGATGTTGTTGACCCGCAGCTGACAAAGAAACTAGCGAGTTCGATTGATGCCGCGATCTATGAAGTTGAGGGCGGTGGTCATTTTTTGGCAAGTGAAGGTTATGATAGTTTTCCGCAGATATGGGATAAGCTGCAGGATATGATAACCGATAATTAATCTGTAATCATATAAATTTAATTGTAGAAATGCTTTATTTTGCAGCTTTAGCGGCATCATATGCATTGCGAGATTTTTCAATTTCCGGCCATTCATCTGATATCCATGTGACAAGCTCTTTAACGGGAATAAGCAAATCACGGCCACGGTCTGTTAATTCGTATTCAACGCGTGGTGGTACTTCTGGGAATACGTGGCGGGTCAAAATGCCGTCGCGTTCCAGGTGACGCAGGGTACTGGTGAGCATGCGTTGTGAGATGCCGTCAACTTCGCGCATGATTTCTGAAAAGCGTAAGCGGTCATCATCGGCGTGAGAGAGAGCAATAAGGACAAGCATGCTCCATTTATCGCCAATGCGGGCAAGTAAATCCCGAATAGGGCATATTCCACCACTATGTTCAGGAAATTTATCTCTGCAATCGCTTGATTGATCCATGACTTACCTTTTTGTAACTATATGAATAATTTGTGCCTTCTTTAAATATACTAAATTATTTTATATTATCTAGTATACTTTTACAACTAATGGAGGGGCGAGATGAGCCATACAATTTTACACATAGATAGTAGTCCTTTAGGGGATAATTCTGTCACACGCAAATTAACAGCAAAGACTGTGGCGCAACTGCGCGAAGCTAATGCTGATAGCACGGTCATTACACGCGATCTGGCACATAGCCCGTTGCCGCATTTAAGTGCGCAAACGCTAGCTTCTTTCTTTACGCCTGCTGATCAGCGTGATGAAGCGCAGCAGAATGACGTTAAATTGTCAGATGAAGCAATAGATGAGCTTATAAAGGCCGATACGGTTGTGATTGGTTCACCTATGTGGAATTTTGGTATTCCATCAGTATTGAAAGCATGGGTTGATCATGTGGCACGCGCTGGACTTACCTTTAAATATGGGGAAACAGGACCAGAAGGGCTTCTTGCTGCGGATAAGAAGGTTATAATTGTTTCGGCGCGCGGTGGCGCTTATAGCGAAGGGCCAATGAAAGCGATGGATTTTCAGGAAACTTATTTGAAGTCTGTCCTTGAATTCTTAGGTTTACGCGATATTTCGTTTGTTCGCGCCGAGGGTGTGGCTATGGGGCCTGATGCTGCTGAACTGGCGTTAAAGCAGGCTGATGAACATTTGGCCCAAACATTGAATAAAGCAGCATAATGGATGTTGTTTATGATTATAACAGGAAAGGAATTATCTTAATGTCTTTACTAAAGAAATCTTCACGCTTGGTGCTTGGTTTGGCAGTGTTGGGGGCGTTTTCAATGCCCGCGCAAGCAGCAGACACATATAAAATCGATTCTTCGCACACGGCTGTGACATGGCATATTAACCATTTTGGTTTCTCTACTCCCTCTGGGAAATTTATGGATATTGTGGGTGAGGTCACATTGGATCAGGACAATCCAGAGAAAAGCAGCGTTGAGGTTACAATACCGATTACATTGGTAAATACCGGCGTAGCTAAGCTTGATGAACATTTAAAAGGTGCTGATTTCTTTGATGTTGCACAGTTCCCGACAGCGACATTCGTCAGTGATAAAGTTGAAGTGACAGGCAAGGACACAGCCGTTGTTCATGGTACGTTAAATTTGCATGGTGTACAAAAACCGGTGGCACTTGATGTTAAGGTAAACCAGATTGGCCAGAATATGTTCAAAAAGCAGACGGCTGGTTTTACGGCATCGACGACAATCAAACGTTCTGATTTTGGTATGGTAACGTATTTGCCAGGTCTTGGTGATGAGATCAAAATTGAAATCGAAAGCGAAGCCAACATGTAAGGTTATATTTATCTGTAACTGGACTTTATGTAAGCAAAACAGCACCATAACTTTATGGTGCTGTTTGTTTATTTGCATATTTGTGTAGTCCTATAGCCTGTTTAAACCTTTAGAGCGCGCTGATTTCTGCGTTCTGTCATGTGAGGTGTTTCGTGCATGATGTTGATGATATCAGGTGCAGGTGTGTGCTTGGTGATGTATTCAGCAGGCGCTGTAACGCCAGCACAGCGGCTGAAAATGTTTTTAATTCTCTCCATTGTGCGCTCTTTTGCTTCATCAGGCAGCTCTTTATCTGCTTTAAAGAGGTGCTCTGTTAGGAAGCCATCCATCATTTCGTCAACATTGACTGCTCTTTGAAGGAAAGCGTGGTTGAAGTCAGGACGTCTGCGGTCGTAATCAAATTCAACAATGCCGTCTTTCAGTTTCGCAATGATCTCTTTTGGAAGTGGTCTTTCTTTGTTTGTGCAAAGATCGGCACGGTAACCGGCATAGATGCGGATCTGGCCATCGGGTTTTTGGTGCATCAAGCGAACCAAACCGTTCTGGAACATATCTACTCTGGTGTAATCATCGGGCAATACACAGGTGGATGAAAAACCACGTTGGTGCATGGACATGATTTGATCTTTCATTGAATCCGGGTGGAAACCGTCTACCGCAAATTCATGATCACGTACCATAGATGATTGTTTGGCATTCAAAAATTCCCATTCTTCAGCCGGGAAGCGTTCCAGATCTATTTTTGGTGATTTCTTTTTAATGTTGGCAGATGTTTGTACCAGAAAGTGATCATTGACGTTGCCGTGTTGTGGGTATGAGTCCAAAGACAATCTGTTTTTGGCGCGTTTCACACGTTTATATGTCTCGGCAGATGTTTTAAGGCCTTCACTGAACATTTCGTGGAACACGAAGTGTTGTGTGACGTAGGCAAGTGCGCCGAGTATGCCTAGTGTTGGTTTGAATGCAGCCAGAGCCGCGCCAAATGGAACAAGAGCGGCAAGTGCGTATTTGTTTTCGGTTACTGTGTTAAATAGTGAGGATAGCGCCTTTGTTGTGCGCATTTTAAAGCCTTCACCTTTATATATGTTTTCTTCATCCCAGAGCTTGGATGAAATCGACTGCCAGTGCTGGGCCATGGCTTCACGTGCATCATCATATTCTTTAGTAACTCGAATTGTACGAGATGCTTTACCAAACAAATCTTTCAGTTTTGTTGTGCCCATTGTCACAGGAACAAACTTGCCGTCTTCTTCTTTTGTCGGGGCATAGAACGTGACCTGCCATTGGCCGTAACGTGTTTTATCGATCAGATAAGCAACACGTCCGTTACTCCAGATTTCGGTTGGTGTGTCGGTGTTGAATAATCTGTGTTTGGCATCTTCGGGGTTGTTGATTTCCGCGCCGTATAATGTGTGTTCTGTTTCGCTGCGCTCTGCAAGGTCACGGCCGTATTTTCTGATTTCCCGGCGGATCTTTCTGGCGTGAATATATGTGTCTTCGTCTTTGCCGTTTGTTTTAAACCCTGTTTTTGGAACAAGGTAGGATTTTGATAGTCCTTCATGGTCGGCTATGATGCGTCCGTCTTCGTCCTTAGTACCGCGAAGATTGCTTGGTGATTTGGAGTGGACGGCAGCGATAGCGCCTGTAGGAATGTGGCGAACCATGCGGTAATAACCGTAAGAGGTGACGATTGTGCCGCTGTAGATTTCTGGATCGGCTTTATCTTCGAGAGTGGATCGTCCGACGGTGATTTCCGGTCTTTCAAATCCGAATCTTTGGACAATGGCCGGTGTGTGTGTGTTCAGCTCTGTCGCTGGATCATAATTTACTTTTGTCATTTTATTACACCCTAGTATTACTCTTATTATCTTTTTATTTGCCTGTTTTCAGGCTGTGCAATTTCTTATTGCGTTGCGGTAAGTTTTACGCCTATTGAAAATATTATGCAAACATTTGACGATCACGAATTGTTACAATTTATGGCGGAATAGTGCGGTTTCGGCACTGGTTTCATTTGTTAATATATTAAGGGTTTGGGCAACAAAATAACAAGATTATGAAAATCAAGTGTGCGTAATCGTTTACGCCAAGTGGTTCTGATTTTTTTATGGTTAACAAAACGGCGTCGTGCCATTATTGACATCGTGGTTGTGATCTGAGACTGTTTGTCATTAAGTTCAAAAAACGCTTTTTTAAGTGTGCGGTCTGATAGCTTCCTCAGGCTCGAACAATCACTCAGCCCAGATATACAGGAATATATTATGAAGAAGTTATACGGTTATGGAGGTTTTAGCGTGTTGATGCTGGCTTTAGTCGGTACGTTTTTACTCGCGACAAACCATGCTGCATCATCAAAAGAGAAGGTGGAATCTCCTTCGGCCTGGACAATAAGATGTACGGAAATTCCAAAAGATGCCGAGAAAAAAGATAGTAAGGCTGTAAAAAGTTGCGAAATATTTCAGCGCTTATCCGTAAAAGAAACAGGCCAGAGACTGATTGAATTTGCTGTTGGCAAGAATGTGGATAGTGAAACCGGTGATGCGCGCGGCGTCGTTGTTTTGCCGCTGGGTATCTTACTGCAGCCTGGGGTATTAATGCAGATCGATAAAGACCAGCCTTATAAATTTGATGTCAATCACTGTACGGAGAAGGGCTGTTTTGCGTATGTTGATCTGAATGCAGAAATTATAGATCATATGTACAAAGGAAATCTTGCGACATTGATCTTGAAAACGATTGAAGGTAAGAATGTTAAGATTGCTCTGAGTTTAAAAGGCTTTAAGCAAAGCTATGAAAAGGTATCCAAGTAATAGGTCTTTGGCTTGGGCGCGTTGAGTTGTGGCATTCTTGATCGGTACATATATAAGAATAAAAAAACCACCATGTGTCATGGTGGTTTTTTTGTCTGTGTTTTGCTGGTTTTTAAGCGATCATAATGCCTTTGGCTGCGGCATCTTGTAATGTATTGCTGACAATATTTTCGATGCTTTTGCGTATTGCATCCGGGTCAGTAACCTCTGTACCGTCGCTCATCACTTTCAATTCGCTATTTTTGACGAATGTCGTGATCTCGTCCACAATTTCCGGCACGGTTCTTGAGCCATCGGCCAGTGATATGACTTTGCCTGTCATGCGATTGATCTTGATTCTTCGTCTTTCGGCATTTGTGATCCAGCTTTGATTGTTAAGGCCGCCCTGATATTGGGCCAGTTTATATGCTTTTGGCTTCTCACTGACCTTGTTGACCCATTGTGCCGGCTCTGTTGTTAGTTTGATAAGCCCGTTCAGCGCCAATCTTACAATATTGCTCTGGATACTGTTTTTCAACGTGATGGCATCCAGATTATAGTCTTTTGCAACTTCGTTTACGATAGGCTCGAGTTTAACAGGCGCGCCTTTTGCTGCTGCGATCTTTGCAAACACGGCCTTTGTGCCTGCATCGCTAATAGTGATGGGGCCTGCTTTGCCACCGCGCAAGAATTGCACCGCCGTATCATCATTGGCAATCGGGCTGCTGGGGACAAAATCGCTGCGTACATATAGATCGTAAACAACATCGGCTTCGATCTTGCGTTTTACCTCTCTGTCACGGCTTGTCAGTATTGTATAACGGAAGCGTCTATTACGGATATAATCCATATATTGTTCTTGTTGGATTATATCGTTCACAGCTCTTAGTTTTTCTGCTGCTTTTTTCGGCATATTGCCTGTAAACATGGATGATAGATGTGTATCGCCCAGATATTGCAAATTATGGCTGTGCGCCAACGACATAAATTCATGGAAGTAATATTGCTTGTTCACGTCTTCTAGATATTCATGAACGATATAATCTTTATTCGTACGGCCAAGAATTGCCTTTTCATGTTCCAAAATAGAATGGTAAGGAGAGTTTTTCGGTGTGTTCTCCGTTAAAAAATCAAGCAGCATACGTGCTTGTTTGACTTTTTCTTCCGGCTGGTTAAAGCGCTCTGTGTGGTAAACCATCATGTCGCGCACACTGCGCACGGCAGACCAACCGGGCAGACAGTTATAACTGATTACGGCGATGCCTTCGGGCGTAAGTTGTTTTTCGCAAATTTCCAGAATTTTATCGGCGACATGATCTGGTACCCACGAAAACACGCCGTGACAAATGATGTAATCAAACTTGCCTCTTTTATCATCAAACTCCGTGATGTCCAGATGTTCCAGTGTCAGATTCTTAAGGCCAAGGTTATTGCTGTGTTCCTGACCGCGTTCGATCTGGTCTTTGGATAGATCAATGCCGACAAATTCGGCATCGGGAAAGTCGTTCGCAAGTGCCATAAGGTTGCCGCCACCAGCGCAGCCAAGTTCCAGGACTCTTGCTGTTTTAATGTCTGGTGTTTTGACGCCGAATATGGTTGCAATTGTATTCAGGTGAGTAGGATGCGTCATCGGATAGGGGTAGCTCTCATATGGTACGAGGTCATATGGGTTGATGGCATCTCCCTGAATATGGTCACCATTATCTTGAGATCCGCTAAGGATTTCTTCTTCGTCCGCCTCGTTAAGCGCAGTTTCTGTTGTCTGGATTTCTTCGGTTTTGTTTTTATTCTTTTTTGAGCCTTTTTTTTCTTTAGCGCTTTTCTTTGATTTCGCCATAATTTCCTCGCAAATGTAATCGGGTATTCGATTGTATGGTAATGATTTTAAAGTAAAAATTCTGAATAAATATATAAGGATAATAGCCTGATTTTCTCCAAGGTCTATAGGAAAACTGCGAATATGTCATTGTGCAACGCATATATTGCTGTTGTGTCGCATGCTTGGTTTTTCATAACGTGCATGTGTGTGGCTTTTCTGCCACAAAAGATCGGTAATCGATTTTTTAAATTGTGAAAGTGCTTGGGTGAAGGGTGTTTGGCTGGTATTTTCTTAATGGGGATCTATCCAACTTACCTAATTCGTGTACACATGAAGCTCAAGAAAATTAAACTAAAAAATTAAATAAGTGTCGATCTGATGGCTGCGCTCTGCGGGCGGGATCCGCTTTTGAATTCTATTATTTGCTATATTTTCTAAATTATAAATCGGAGGAATGAATAAATGAAAATCGATATGAAGAAAGCGTTACTTGCTGGTACTGCTTTTGTTGCGCTGGGGGCAATTGTTGTTGCGCCGACCGCTGCACAGGCACAGATAGCTATTGAAGCTCTAGATACAGCAGGTGCTTCGGCTGATGATAATACAATTGATGATTTGACAGGTATTGATTTTCAAACTGATCCGGTGATCGACCATGATCAGGATGCAACGTATACATTTGGTATCAGCGTGGATGATAATGATAATGCCGGTGCAGCGGATAATGATGTTATCAGTATTACAACAGGTGGCGCGAGTGCCGGTATCATAATCGGTTCGGGTTTTCATGTTCAGCAATCTGCCGGTACGGGTGATGTTATTACATCCGGTGACGTGCTTATTGGTGGCGGGATTACAATTAATGGTCAATTGAGCGCAAGCGCTGCAACCGAAGATGCGATCAACCTTTCTGCGAACTCTAACCAGACAACAATTACAATTGCCGGCGGCGCAGCCGGTGATGGTGATGTTCTTGGTGTTATTACACTTGGTACTGGTGGCGATACTGTTATTATTAATGGCGTAGATGGCGGCGCAGATTTGAACGGTAGCTTGATTGGTGATACTGCTGCAGGCGGCACACTTCAGGTTCGTGCGGATTTCTTGTTTGATTCAACAGGGGCTGGCGACACAATTGATGATATCAGCACAATTGATATCGGTGATGGTGACGTGTTTACAATATCTGCTGATGAGACTATTGAGGCAACAAACGTTGCAACGGTGACGCTGACAAATACAGAAAGCGGTACTGGTACGCTTGATATAAGCGGCGGCGGTGCAGATGTTATTAATCTTGGCACAAATACAATGGTTTTATCCGGTTCTGCGACAAACACAATCGTTCTTGATGTCGATGATGCCGCAACAGTAAACGGTGTATTCCAGCTTGATACAGGCAGTGTTATCCAGTCAACGTCCAACCAGGCTTTGATGTTTAGCGCAACAGGCGGCGCAACAGACGGTATCACTTTAAATGGTGGTGATCTTCGCGCTGATGTTACATTCGACACAACTGATCAAGGTACGGTTCTTGTGAATGCCGATACAACATTGAATAATGGTGCGACGGGTTCAATCACAGTGACATCTGCGAATGTTGTGACTGTTGCTGATGGTGTAACTTTAACGGTAGGTTCCGGCAATACGTTTGCGCATGGTGATGCGGATACTGCTGCGGTGACATTTGACGGTACAAATGGTGGCGGCGATGATGTTATCGACTTTTCCGGTAACACAATTACAACGGTCGTTGTTGATCTTGATAGTGATAATAACGGTACTGCCGGTACATTGACCTTGGGTTCAAACGGTAGCTTCGTCACAGATGTGAATTCAACATTTGATGCAAATGTTGATGTTGATGGCGCGGTCTCCGGTACTCTTGTAATCGTATCTGGTGACGCGTCAGGGCAAACTTTACAGTTTAACGCCGGTTCATCAACAACAGGTAACGTGACCCTGACATCTGGTTCAGATACTGTAAACTTTACGGGCGCAACGATTGGTGATGCAACATCTGACTTCGTGAATCTTGGTGCCGGTGATGACCAGCTGACAATTGATGGTGGTACAATCAACTCATCTATTGATGGTGGAGCGGGTACAGCCGACAGCCTGACTCTGGTCAATAACGGTGTGACAATCGCCGGTTCGATTAATAACATTAATGATATTGATCTCGGTGGCCAAACATTGACATTAACAGGAACTATCCTTGGTCTTGATACAGCTGTGAATAATGGTCTGGACGTTAATGGCGGTACATTGATCATCAACGGAACCGGTTCTGTGACCGGTAACATCCATGATCAGGCAGGTGCTGGTGCAGGTGGTACAATTCAATATGGCGCCGATACAAACGGCGGTACATTCCTTGCTAATGGTACGATTGACGATGTTGGTCTTACAATTACATCCGGAACATTCAACACAAACGGCAATGTCTTGGGTGGCGATGCGGCGTTGAATACGTCCTCTGTAGCAACAGGCGCCAGCTTCTTTGTGAATAACAATGTTACAATTGATGCGACAGATACATTGACCAACTCCGGTACAGTTCGTGTTGATCAGGCCGCTGTTCTTTCTGCCGGTACATTTGCCGGTACCGGTACATACACAATCGAGATCGCGGTTGATGATGTTAATGGAACACCGACAGTTGACTCTGCATATGGTACTTTGGTGCAAACAGATGGCGCGGCTGTTGATCTAACAGGTTCGACATTTACTGTTGAGCTTACTGGCGATGCGCTTGATG
>JAUILO010000044.1 GCA_030432775.1 Alphaproteobacteria bacterium | reverse complement strand
TTATCGAGAATGCGTCTGAGTTGGTCTTCATAGCCTTGACGACCACCAAGATTTGAAAGCGCAGGTAGAGGCACAGCCATAAGGCCTGCATACTGACAGGCAAAGAATAAGCGTACAAAATCCGGCCCCATATGCGCCACGATTCCGATGCGGTCTTCGCGGTTTAAACCCATACCGATGAGTTTTCCTGCAAGGTTAATCGCCTGATCTTTTAAATCGCTGTATGGCAGGACGTATTCGATCTGTCCTTTAGCGTTATAAAAGTTAATGCCGGTTTGGCCTTGCGCTGCATAATCAAGTGCCTGAGAGAGTGTATCAAAATCCGCCAGTCTTAGAGGGAGTGTATCATTTACAGTCGGCGTCGGTTCGGGCAATGATGCGGGGTCAACATGCGTGATTGCCGTCGCATCGCATTTTTCGCCTAGGATCGTTTTGTTTATTACTCTGGCTGTCATATGAATAAATCTATTTTTTTAACTTTAATACGGACTGTTTTTTACTTTTGTATCGATCAGTTTCGTATTTGGAACACATGTGTCTTATATCCCGACTCATGCTGCCTGTTGATCAGAGGATTAGTAATATAGATACGCAGTATTTCTGTAAATACCAATGTACAAAGAATTTACGGATTCCGTGTGTATATATAGCTTATAGATAGGCCGGATTTTTAATTAGACAAGTTTTTTTCCGGCTTCGCCGATTGCGTCTTCGCTTGCGGCCAGAATCATCTCGTTATGTGCCGCGCCAGATGGGATCATAGGAAAGCAGTTTTCCTTTGGATCAACACGAACATCGACAATAGTGACTTTGTCTGTTTTAAGCATTTTTTCGATTACGTCATCAAGCTCGTCTGTTGTATTCGCTCGGAAACCGACGCCGCCATAGGCTTCGGCCAGTTTGACGAAATCAGGAAGAGCTTCGGAATAGCTTTGAGAGTAACGCTCACCATGCAATAGCTCTTGCCACTGACGCACCATACCCATCCATTCATTGTTTAGAATGAAAATTTTCACAGGCAGGTTATATTGTACAGCCGTTGAAAGTTCCTGGATGTTCATTTGGATACTGGCCTCACCCGCCACGTCAATCACCATGGCGTCAGGATGGGCGATTTGTGCACCGATTGCAGCAGGGAAACCATAGCCCATTGTGCCAAGCCCGCCACTTGTCATCCAGCGATTGGGTTTGTTAAATGGCAGGAACTGTGCGGCCCACATTTGATGTTGGCCAACTTCGGTTGTGATGTACACATCATCGCCATATGGCTTAAGGTGTTCACGTAAACGCTCTAACGCATATTGAGGTTTAATGATTTTGCCGTTTGTTTCATAGTCCAGACATTTAACGGCACGCCATTTTTCAATCTGTAGCCACCAGTCTTTAAGCTCTTTTTTCTTGGGCTCGTATTTCTTTTCTTTCCAGATGCGCAGTACTTCGGCAATGACATATCCGGCATCACCAACAACAGGAAGATTAACGTGAATGTTTTTATTGATTGAGCTGGGGTCAATATCAACATGGATCTTGTATGAACCCGGAGAAAACGCATCTGTGCGGCCTGTGACACGGTCATCAAAACGCGCGCCGATATTGATCATTAAATCACATTGATGCATAGCATGGTTGGCTTCATATGTTCCATGCATGCCTAGCATACCGAGGAATTGGGGGTCGCCAGCTGGATAAGTGCCAAGCCCCATTAATGTGTTTGTAATCGGGAATCCTGTGGTTTTTACAAGTTCGAATAAATCCTTAGAAGCTTGCGCACCGGCGTTAATTACGCCGCCGCCAACATAGAATATCGGTCTTTTGGCTTTTGATAAAAGTTTTGCAACATTCTCCAGCTCTTTTTGTGCAGGTTTTGTTTTTGGCTGGTATACGCGAAAGCGTTTGGCTTCCGGACTTTTGTATTTACCATCGGCAAATTGCACGTCTTTTGGAATATCAATTACAACAGGGCCGGGGCGACCTGTGCGCGCGACATGAAATGCCTCGTGAACTGTATCGGCTAATGTATCCGGATCAGAAACAAGATAGTTATGTTTTGTACAAGGGCGGGTAATGCCTGTGGTGTCGGCCTCTTGAAAGGCATCATTACCAATAAGGAATGTTGGAACCTGACCACAAAGACAGACAAGCGGGATTGAATCCAGCATGGCATCTGTTAGGCCTGTCACAGCATTTGTAGCGCCAGGGCCGGAGGTAACAAGTAAAACGCCAACCTTCCCGGTTGATCGTGCATAGCCTTCTGCGGCATGGGCTGCGGCTTGTTCGTGGCGCACAAGTACGTGGCGAATGTTGTTTTGTTTGAATAGCTCGTCATAAATAGGCAGAACAGCGCCGCCAGGATAACCAAAAATAGTATCTACACCTTGGTCAACCAGAGCTTTGATAATGATACCCGCGCCTGTGAGTGTCAGGTTCGCAGTTTTACCCTTATTTTCGCTATTTGCTTCTGGGTCCACAGTTTTCTTCGCTGTTTGTGCTTTAGCCATTTTCTTTTCCGTCGCTTGTTTTCTTTTGTTTTATTGCTTAAACCGTCAATCTCTATTGGTAAAGGGGATTATTGGCAAAGCGTTTTGTTGGTAAAGGTCTTAAAAAATGAAGCCCGCCTCCGGTTGTGAAGCTGGCTCATTAGATTGCCTTTTATAATTATGTTTTTATTATATTTTTAGTCCAATTACCACCATTTGTCCTTGTTTAGACTATCTATTTTCAAGCCTAACGAGAGTTTGTGCAGTGTGTCAATGAAAATGAAATATAATTGCTGGATTTGAAATAAAATTATCTTTTTCTTGCGCGCAGTTAATGGCTGCTATGTTCCCAGATCATAGAGATGGGCGCAGAAGATGCGTGATCAGGGGGTGAAAAGACATGTTAAAATGCGCGACTTAAAGCGCGCAACAAGATATCTGGCGTTGCGTGGTTTCTTGCCCGGTGGAGATGTTACTGGGTCATAGCCGGTGATAGGTTGTGTGTTCTGGTGGAAGTTGCCCTCTGACCCATGTCATTTGACGTTTGGCATATTGCCGTGTTTCGGCCTTGGTATGTTCGGCTGCTTCATCCATAGACCATTCGCCACGTAAATATTTTCGTAAATTACGAAAGCCATGCGCCTTGACGATTAAGGCATCTTCGGGAACTTCGCCGTTATCGATCATATTTGCCAGATGCTGTACTTCATCAATTGCGCCTTGTTTCATCATAACGTCAAATCTAGCGTTGATGCGGTCTATAATTTCGGCGCGGTCTTTGGTGATGACGTGATATTTAAAATGCCAGTCCTGCGGCGCGGGGATCAGCGGTCGTTTTTGCCATTCCGATAGAGGCGTTCCTGTAGCATCAACCACTTCTTTGGCGCGGATCAGGCGCTGGGTATCATTAGGGTGCAAGCGCTGTGCTGTTTCAGGGTCCAGTTTTGCCAGAGCCTCATGGAAGGCTTGCGGGCCCAGTTCCTTGCGCAGGGCTTCGGCTTCGTTCCGATAGGATAGATCAATTTCCGGTATGGGGGATAGCCCCTCGGATAGTGATTTGATATAAAAACCTGTGCCGCCGACCAATATTGGTGTTTGTTCGTTTGCCAGTGTTTGTTTGATATGGGTTGCGGCCATGTCCCGCCAGCGCGTCGCCGAACAGCGTTCTGCCGGATGTAAGGCCGCGTATAATTTATGCGGGCAGCTTTGCTGTTCTTCTGCCGTTGGGTGGGCACCCAGAATATAAAGTGCATCATAAATCTGCATAGAGTCTGCGTTGATAATAACGCCATTCATGTCACCGGCCATAGAAAGGGCAAAGTCTGTTTTGCCGCTAGCCGTAGGGCCGGTGATAACATGTATGGTATGGGCTTGTTTGCTCACTGCTTTGTGCGATCCGCTATTTCTTTTTCAGACGCAAGGCAACAAAACGAACATCACCACCACGATTGACAAGTAAAAGCACAGAGCTTCGGCCAGATTTCTTGGCTTGTCCGATCATCTTGATCGCATCTTTGGGTGTTTCGATGGATTGCTGGTTAATTTCGGCAATCACATCACCTTCGATCAGGCCTTTTTCCTGCGCTTCGGAACCATCTGTAACCGACGTGATAACAAGTCCGTCTATTTTCTCATCAATATTATAGACAGATCTGGTGTTTTCATTCAGCGGTGCAACGCTCATACCGACTATTTCGATTTCCGTACTGTCGCTGCTGCTTTTGCCGGATTGCTGGTCTGCCTTGGAAGCGAGCAATCCTTTTTCTTCTGCCTTTTCCAGTTCATCGACTTTGACCTTGGCTGTCTTTAAACGGCCGTCGCGCCAGAACTCGATCTTGACGGATTTATCAATTCTGGTTTCGGCAACAATACGCGGTAAGTCACGCATTTCTTTGATTTCCTGCTCGTCAAATCGTAGAATAATATCGCCGGGCATAAGACCTGCTTTTTCAGCTGGACCTGTCTCAGTGATGCTGGCAACCAGTGCGCCTTTTGCATGATCAAGGCCAAGGCTTTCCGCGATCTCATTTGTAACATTTTGTATGCGAACGCCAAGCCAGCCACGGCGTGTGCGGCCATATTCGATAAGCTGGTGGATAACAGGTTCGGCAAGATCAATCGGAATGGCAAAACCAATACCAACCGAGCCTCCGGACGGTGAGAAGATTGCTGTGTTGATACCAATCACATTCCCTTTTGTATCGAACATCGGGCCACCGGAGTTGCCACGGTTAATCGATGCGTCGGTCTGGATGAAATCATCGTAAGGGCCAGCATTGATATTACGTTGTTGGGCTGAAATTATACCGGCGGTAACTGTGCCGCCAAGACCGAAAGGGTTGCCAATCGCAAGGACCCAGTCTCCGACACGCAAATGTTTGCTATCGCCAAAAGGCACGGCAACCAGCTTTTTGTTTGTTGTTACTTTTAAAACAGCAAGGTCTGTTTTTTCATCACGCCCGACAATTTCTGCTTCCAGTGTCGTATCGTCATGCAAAGTCACGCGTACTTCGTCTGCACCGCTTATAACGTGGTTGTTCGTAACGACATAGCCGTTCTCGGCATCAATGATAAAGCCTGAACCTAGTGAGGCCGGAGGAACAGATGGAACGCCACCGCCTCTGCGATCCATAAACTCGTCAAAGAAATCTTCAAAGGGTGATCCTGGCGGAAAATGCGGCATATCGGGGAAGTCCTGAACCATCTCCGGTTTTTGTGTAGAGGAGATATTGACCACAGCAGGCAATAATGTCTCCACCAGATCTGCAAAACTTCCAACCTGCGCGGCAGGTCGCTGTTCGGCGGCTTTTGCCTCACTATTGGAAGTAGGCAGTGCTATATAACCAAAGCTTATAATTAGTGTGAATAAGATAGGTAGGAATTTGGAACGGTAGTTCATAGTCATAACAATTATCCATTTAAATAATGATAAGGTTTAGTCTAAAGGTTCATTTAGTCGATCATGAAAACATATATCATAATTATGTCGATATCATGACATGGTCAACATAGAGGTGATAAAAACATGCTTGCCTTACATTAGTCTTACAGCAAAAACGTATCTGTAATGTTGTGATATCAAATTTAGAGAATATGTGCGCGGCTTATTCGTATGTCACGAACACGTTGTCCATTTCCCTGATGTAATCATCAATTGATAGCGAATTTTTCATTTTCTTATCCGTCAGTATGATTGTCGAAGGATAATCTGGATATGTTTTATATCCCATTTCTTGGGTATATATAACGCCGGCAATAAATAAGCCGATAACAAGTGCGCCAAAGACATAAGCTTTGCGCAGATGACCGTAATCAATATAGGAAACGAACGAGCCAATGAAAAGGAATGCCGCGATTGAAAGACCGGCAGATACAAAATGTTCAATTTCCATGCTCGGGATATGAAAGTAGATATAAGGATTGATAAAGGTTATCCAAAACCCGGAAACAAACATGATCATGCTGACAACACAGAGTTGTCGCGCCAAAGCGGATTTTCTTTGTATGATGATGTTTAGAACGGCGCAAAGAACGGCAAGACCGGCAATGATAGCTGTGAGCGAAAAGGCATCTTCGTAAATGCGCGCATCCATATAAGTCTTAGTGTCATTGGCAATCCAGCTGTAAAATAATCCGCTGGAAAGCGATATAATAAACATAAGCAGGGCAATAACTGGCTTATCAAAATATGTTTGTATTTTTGTGCCGGTGTTAAATGGGCGTGCCGGTTCAATAGGGTGGGCGCTGCTGTAGATACGCAGTCGGGTTTTGCCGATCTGGCATATCTGGCCTGATACGATTGTTTGGCTGTCATCCTTTAGATATTGTTTGTTAATCAGTGTTCCGTTTTTGGATGAACGGTCTGTGATTTTGAACTGTCCGTTTTCTGTGGCCTCAATCGTCAGATGTTCTTTTGAGACAAACTGGTCTTGCAAAATGATGTCGCAATCAAAAGACCGGCCAATCTTGATCGATTTTTTTTCAAAACTCTGATAGCGCGGGCGGCGGTCGCCGTGGGATGAATGGACTTCGACAATTATCTGGTTCATCGCATTACCTCCAGAGTAACGGCTGGTTTTTGTTGAAGCGTTACAAGATCAACATGTTTTAAAAACTTCTCGTGGAAACGTATGGCGTTTTCCTTGCTGACGGCTTCAAGGCCGATTTCAATACGGTAACCGTCCTTGTTGGAATTGAGTAATGCGATGCTGCTATAGGTGTCGTAAAGTGATTTGAATTTAGTTTGGCCGCGCGTACAAAACGCCGCAATGAACTGTTTTGCAGCTAATGTGATGAAGTCTCTTTTACAGGCAAACCCTTGTGAAGATTTTTCATTGCGGTAGCTGTCATATAGGTTGGGTTCACCAAATACGCGGTTTGAATAAAACTCGGCAAAGGCGGTGCGACTTAGTCTTTTTGTGCTGACTTGTTCGATATTATATCCCATTTGTCCGGTATAATAGTCAGATGAGATGTAAATGCCGCCTTCGTTACGGCAACGTATCCAGTTATGCGAGTGGTGCTGTTCGTCATTTTCGCTGTGATTGGTACTCCAGCATTTAATGGCGCTGGATATGGCTTTTGGAATCTGGAATGCGCCAAATTTCTGTGTTCCCCATTCTTCATGCAGAATCTTGGTGAATATTTCATCCTGTGTTTTGTATAGCTGCGTTTCTATTGATTCTTCCCAACCTTGCTTGGATATCGGATATTTTTCTTCTGTGTGGTCTTGCTGTAAATAATCGTGGATCAGTGCTTTAACAAAGCGCACAGGTACAAGGTAACCTATATCATCACTGTGTATGGCCACATTCACACCGATCACCTCACCTTCCGCATTAAAAGCAGGGCCGCCACTCATCCCCGGGTTAAGCGCGCCGGAGAACAGAATTTTGTCGAAGAATGTTTTTTCAAGAAAGCCGTTATATACGCCTTCGATAATGGTCATGCCCAGATCATGGGGGTTGCCCATGGAAAAAACATGATCCCCTTTTTGTAGATCATCTTGCGCAAGGTGCAGGTAGAATGGTTTTGCCGCTTGTATATCAGTTGCGGGCTGGGCTGCTTTTAAGAGAGCCAGATCATTAATGACGTCAATCGCAAGCAACACAAGCTTTCCTGTGCGCCCGTCTTCGGTCATGTATTCAATTGTGTAGGCATCCGGATTGCGGGCCGCTGTAGAGACAACGTGATAATTGGTGATGAAATGATTTTGTTCGGATACGCGAAAACCCGAGCCAATGACATTCTTTTCATTGGCAAGCGTATCGATAATTCTGATTTGAAAGACGGCATCATCAAGCCTTTTATACAAAGCTTTGGCGCTTGCTGGTGCTGTAAAATCATCCACGGCGGCATGTGTGCCAAGCGGCAAGATGAAGAAAGTAGCAAGGAGAATATAAAATGCGGCAAGATGAAGTTTTTTCATGGGGTATAATATACACGAAAATATTCAATGATCCCAAGCATATATTCGCTATAAGCCAAGATTTAGGAGCGTGATTTGGCACATTATAAAAAAACAGGCGCGAATGATATTTTCGCACCTGTTCTTAAAAACTTATATTCAGAGGCAATTATTTAGAGGCAATGTCTATTTGCTCTTCTGACCTTGGAAATATCGGAAGAACGCGCTGTCAGGAGACAGGATCAACTGTGTTTCCGGATCAGACAATGTGCTTTGGTATGCTTCCATAGATCGAGTGAATGCGTAAAAATCTTTATCCTTATTATAGGCATCGGCATAAATCTTGATTGATTTTTCATCGCCTTCACCACGCAGGATTTGAGATTCCTTTTGTGCTTCGGCAAGCAAGATTGATCTTTCTTTTTCGGCTGTTGATCTGATCTTCAGAGCAAGCTCTTCACCTTTCGCACGTGTTTCCGTTGCACGTTCACGAAGCTGCGAAATCATACGTTTTACTGTTGATTGACGAAGCTCGGGTGTTAGATCAGCACGAACAATACGCACATCAATGACTTCGATACCAAGCTGGTCACGCTGTGTTTCCTGATTAACGCGCTGGCGAATATCATTCATGATCACGCTTCTTTCAGGTGAAAGAAGTTGCTTGAGCGTGGATTGACCAAGAACAGATCGTGTGGCCGCGGCCATAATGTTCTCAATACGTGTGTTGGCCGCTTGGATCGTACGTAGTGTTTTCATGAACATAAGCGGATCTTTAATGCGGTAACGGGCAAATGTATCAACGATAATTGGTTCACCGCTTGCGATTTCTTCATTTTTCTTGGCTTCCTCGCTTGTATCATCTTCGCTCATAGCCTTTAGGATCGGGCTGTCTTTGCTGCTGGAAATAACCATCTGCACAGGAGCTGGATCAACAGACAAGATGCGTGAGTCAAATCGGCGCACTTCCTGAATGAACGGGATTTTAAAGTGAAGACCAGGTTCTCTGACGTCCCCGACAGGTTGACCGAGTTGAAGAACAAGCGCCTGTTCGCGCTGGTCTACGGTGAATAATGCCTGACTGCCGCCAATTAAGACGAGAGCAAATATAATAAAGAACAGACCTGTAAATAACTTCATTGTTTTCTTTCCTTTATCTTATTTCTTAACTTGGTTCAAAGGAAGGTATGGTACAACGCCATTGCTGGCACCGCCTTCCTGATCAAGAATGATTTTCTGTGCGCCGCTTAAAACCTTTTCCATGGTTTCAATATACATGCGCTCTTTTGTAACTGTTTCACCGGTTTTGTATGCACGGTATACAGCATTAAAGCGTTCGGCATCACCGGTGGATTGTGCAATCACAGATTCACGATAACCTTCGGCTTCCTGTTTCATTTTAATAGCCTGACCACGTGCGCGCGGAATGATATCTTCTTTATATGCATTTGCACGGTTCTGGGTATCTTCGGCATCCTGCTTGGCAGATTGTACATCCTGAAAAGCATGCTGAACATCTGGATGAACTTCGGCTTGCTGGATTAGAACCTGTGAAATATGAACGCCAGATTTGTATTCGTCCAGATTGCGGATCATGATCTCGCGCGCTTGCTCTTCGACTTGTGAGCGAGCTGTTGTGATGATTGGCAACATGTTTGTCTGGCCAACTACCTCACGGATCGCGCTTTGCACGACTTTTTTGATTGTGTTTTCGGGATCGCGGATTTGGAAGAGGAAGTCTTCGGCAGAGTTGATGTTCCAGAGAACAACCAGATCCAGATCCACAATATTGGCATCAGATGTCAGCATCAGGCTTTCATCGGGAATGTCTCTTTTTTGACTGCCGCCGCGGCTATATAGCTCGGAAAAGCCGATTTCCATTTTACGAAGTTCGGATACGTTGACGGTTGTGACTGTTTCAACAGGCCATGGCAAGTGATAGCCCAGACCTTCTGTGTCCTGTGTTCTGTCTTCAGCACCAAAACGCTGTATAACGGCATGTTCGCCGGGGTTGACGATGTATAGACCACTGGCCGCCCATAAGCCGAGAATAACGATTAAAACAAGAAATGCGACCTTGCCACCGCCAAACTTGCCCGGCATGATTTGTTTCCAGTTTTCCTGAGCGCGGCGAAGCATTTCGTCGATTTCCGGAGGGCGATCGCCTCTGCCGCCATTGCCGTTGCCCCATGGGCCGCGTGAGCCGTTGTCGTTGCCACTGCCACCCCAAGGGTTTTTGTCTCTGATTTCTTTTGATTTCGCCCAATTAAACATGTTTTTTATAGTCCTCGTTATAAATCTGCTGTCAAAAGCATTTTTAATAATATGAATTGCTTCGTAATCTTGGTTTACAATATATTTTTTGGCCAATAAGGCAAGGCTAACTCGGTGTGAAGGTTCGAATATTTATTTATTATGCTTTTTCTTGCTTTGTGAATGTTGATATGTTTGTTGAACGGATCATATGGACTTACCCTTGTTTAAGTTTATATTCTAAAGCCACTGTAATAGGCACGTTGTTAGGGGCCATGCGTTAGATGATTCTAAAAAAGTTAAAATTATTCAAAACAGAACAGGTGAGCAGTGACGCCATTACGGGCGCGCTTTCGTCGGTTATTGATGAAGATCAGGGTAAAGATATTATTTCGCTGGGGATGGTATCCGGCGTGCAGGTTCAAGACGGCGCGGTTTTATTTGTTATCGAGGTTGACAGTGCGCGCGGACCTGCGTTAGAGCCGTTACGGTTAAAGGCCGAGCAAGCTGTGCTAGCGCTTGATGGGGTGAGCAAGGTCACAGCTGTGCTGGCTGCTGCGCGCAAAGCGCCGCAGGCCGTGGCCAATCAAACCTCTATTCATTTGGACGGGCAAACAGGTGGCAAGGTTGCCTCTCAGGCATCACCATCATCATCATCATCTTCTTCTTCTTCTTCTTCTTCTTCTTCTGGCCACCCTGATCCCCACGGGATGAATAAGAACCCACCGCTGACGTTGCCGATTAAAAAGATTATTGCTGTGGCTTCGGGTAAGGGCGGTGTCGGTAAATCCACCGTTGCAGTTAATCTGGCGCTGGCCTTGTCAAAGACCGGATTGCGCGTCGGTATTCTCGATGCGGATATCTATGGGCCGTCTGTGCCTCGTTTGTTGAAACTACCGGCCGTAAAGCCGGAGATGAATAGCCTTGAAAAACTTGTGCCTTATGAATCGCATGGCGTAAAAGTGATGTCGATTGGCTTTATGGTCGAAGAAGAAACGCCGATGATTTGGCGCGGTCCGATGGTGCAGACTGCGATTTATCAAATGTTGCGCGATGTTGATTGGATCGATGAAGCATCAGGGCAAACAGAATATCTTGATGTGCTGGTTGTGGATATGCCGCCGGGTACCGGTGATGCACAGCTTACAATGGCGCAAAAAGTTCCGTTGTCGGGCGCGGTTATTGTATCCACGCCACAGGATATTGCGCTCATTGATGCGCGAAAAGGTATTGGTATGTTTGAAAAGGTTGATGTGCCCGTACTGGGGATTATCGAGAATATGAGTCTATTCATTTGCCCGAATTGCAATCATGAGGCTCATATTTTTGGACATGGCGGCGCGAAGGCCGAAGCTGAAAAGCTAGATTGTGCTTTCCTGGGCGAAATTCCGCTGGATATTGATATACGTGTGTCGTCAGATGAAGGGCAGCCTGTGACTGTATCTAATCCGGAAGGTAAACCAGCCAAGATATTTGCCGATATAGCGAGCCAGATTAAGGCACAGATTTTCTTTGTCTAAAAATAACAGATGTTTTTATACTTTGCGGCTTAGGGTTTGGAAGCTGTAAGAGGGGTGTTTTCCTTCGATGGCCCCGTAATTATCATTGGATGTCATATCCCATTCCTCTGTTTTAATCGCAGGAAAGAACGCATCACCATCAACATCGGTATGGACGATTGTAATCTGTAGAATATCGCATAAATCAATAGCTTGTTTGTATATCTGTGCGCCGCCTCCAATGATGATTTCGTTAAAGCCTTGTTCGGCGGCAATCGTTTTTGCATGCTCAATTGCGTTTTGCAAATTTGTAAAACTATCGACGCCTTCATGGCTAAACTCGCTGCGCGATATAACGATATTGGCACGTCCAGGAAGTGGTTTTCCAATGCGCTCGAAGATAGACTGAAACGTCTTGCGCCCCATGATGACTGGTTTGCCAAGGGTGAGGGCTTTAAAGCGTTTGAGGTCTTCAGGAATATACCATGGCAAATCGTTATCTTTGCCGATACATAGATTCTCGGCCATCGCAACAACGGCCGTCACTTTAATATCCATGTTAATATCCATGTCAATATCCATGGGATGCGGCCTTTCTTGTGTGCCTGCTGTGTTTAAACGGCAACTGCGCCTTTAATGTGTGGATGTGCTTCGTAATCAACCAACTCAAAATGCTCGTATTTGAAGTCAAAAATATCGGTGATATGCGGGTTAAGATGCATTTCCGGTAGTTTATGCGGCTCGCGTGTTAGCTGTAACTTTGTTTGTTCCAGATGATTGGTGTATAAATGCGCATCACCAAATGTGTGAACAAATTCACCCGGACGCAGGTTGCAGACCTGTGCCAGCATCAGGGTTAATAACGCGTAAGATGCAATATTAAACGGTACGCCCAAGAAAATATCGGCACTACGTTGGTAGAGCTGACAGGATAATTTGCCGTCTGCGACATAGAACTGGAATAAACAATGGCATGGTGGAAGCGCCATTTTGTCAACATCGGCAACATTCCATGCAGAAACAATCAAACGTCTTGAATCCGGATTGGTTTTAATCTGGTGAACAAGATTTGAGATCTGGTCGACAGTTTCGCCACTCGGTGTTGGCCATGAACGCCATTGATGGCCATATACAGGGCCAAGATTTCCGTTTTCATCCGCCCATTCATCCCAAATGCGAACGCCGTTATCTTTTAGATACTGAATATTGGTATCGCCTTGTAAAAACCAAAGCAATTCATGGATGATAGAACGCAGATGTAGTTTTTTTGTTGTGATAACAGGAAAGCCCTTGGCCAAATCAAAACGCATTTGGTGTCCAAATACGCTAAGTGTTCCTGTTCCTGTGCGGTCTTCTTTCTTTGTGCCTTCCTCAAGCACGCGCCGCATCAAATCTTGATACTGTTTCATTGCGTTCTTCCTACGATTTTTACGATTCTATGTGATTCTGCTCTCCATTATACAAAGAGAGTCATTCAATGGCTTGTCCATTGATGTAAATTATCCACATAAGCCATAACAGGTGCTATGACATGAATGATAATATGGGTTTACACAACATAAACAAAAGGCCCGCTATCTGCAGGCCTTTTATAAATATCATATAGTTATGCGCTATAGCGCCTTACATATTAGACCGTGAAAGATGCGGTTTGTGAAGGCTGGATAAATTCCTCTTGTGGTCCAAGATCATCGCCGAGGCCGCCATTATCGACTTTGAATGCAATGACCTGATCGCTGAGCTCAGCAGGATCAACGCCATATTTATCAGCAGCTGCCAAAATCGCGCCTTCATTGCCAAGGGCATTGGCCAGCTCGCCAACTGTGTATTGATCACTCGCCGCAACAATGAAACCTTCACCAGCGGGATTGGCTGCAACCATGTGGTTTTCTGTCAGGCCGTTATCATCAAGTCCCAATGGATCGGCAGATGCCAGCATTGTTTCTGGTTGGCCCGGAGCCTGTGCAGTTTCGTTTACGGCATATTTGTCTTCAATATCCTGAACTTCTGCTTCATATTTTTCTTGTTCGGCTTCTAGTTCTTTTGCACGATCAGCTTCGATTTTCTCTTCTTGATCGCGTAAAACTTTCAAGTTATCTGCGTGGTCCTTCGGCATTTGTCTTTGCTCTTCACGCATTTGATCAATGGCTTCTTCGTGTTCTGCTTCCTGTTTTTCGATATCTTCGATTGAAGCTTCCGCATCTGCGATTTGCTCTTCGATATCTGCTCTTGCAGCAGGATCTGTGACTTCGCGTAATTCGCTTTTTAGTTCACGAAGTGTTTTCTTTTCTTCGCCAAGTTCCTTGCGAACATCTCTTAGTTCGTTGCGCTCGTCAGTAATGCTGCGGGCAATAACACGTTTATTTTCGTTATATACATTTGTAAGTTCGCGGCGCTCTTCTTTAATGCCGTCAACTTGTGCATCATATTTATCGTCAATGATGTCGACTTTATCGTCGTGGTTATTCTGTGCTTCTCTTTTTTCGTTGCGCTCTTCAAGCTGCTCTTGTCTTTGCTCGCGCAGCTCTTCGTTTCTGGCGTTTCTGATTTCTCTGTCTCTGCGGGTTTGATCAGCTTTGGCTTCGCGCTCTTCTCGTCTGCGGCGCTCTTCATTCGTTTCAATAGCTTCCCTGCCGTGCTGCTCGACTTCGCGCCCTGCACCACGAATGATGCCCCCGATCGCGCTACCTACGGCTTGTTCTACCTTCTTCTTTATGACTTTATCGCTGCCCATGATCTATTACCTTATTTTTTTTAGTTCCGCTTCGTTTTTGCTGTCTTGACCTTTTTTGGTTTATTTCGGCCTTGGTTGCAAAACACCCTAATATGTCTTTAGTTACGTCCATTATATGGATGAAAGGTTACCTAATTATTAAAGAAATTAACGGATATGTGTTTTTTACATTATGTCTGTGTGTGTTTTGTTTGGCGGGCTAGCGTTAACTGTCTTGAAATTATACGTTTATTTTGGGGAGGGTTGTTAAAAAGCATATAGTCAGTAGGGTTTAATTTTGGTACAATAACATCAACAACGTTTTCAAAGGGTATCCCTTGATTTCTCATATAAAGTACACATTGAAAAAACTATCTATTGATAAGTTTTGCCTGTCTTCGAAAAAAGACCATGATATGCCGCCAGGCTGTAGAGTTGGTCCAAGAAGCACACACTTCAGATTCACGTTACTTGCACATGCCCGAGTTTATTTGCTCGGGTTTTTTATTGTGTTTTTAACGCTGATACACGCAGCGTTCTGCTGCTTGTTTTTCACACCCCCAACCGTAACCCCTTGTTTGAAAGGAACGCATCATGGCTAAAAAGAATCGTAAGACCCGTAAGGACGTTAAGGAGTATTCTGACGAAAAGGCCAATGTACACAGAATTCACAATCAGGGAGGTTGGCAAAGCGGCTGGGATCCTTTGGAAGAGGAGATTGATGATCAGCGCGATAAAAAATATCTGAAAACAGTTAAGCCGCGCTCGGAAGGGCAGGCCGAGTTAATGGCTGCGATAGATCAGTTTAATCTGGTATTTGCTATGGGGCCTGCCGGTACGGGGAAGACATATCTTGCCATTACCAAAGCAGTGCAAGCATGGGAAGCAGGAAAGGTTGAGCGGATTGTTTTGACCAGACCTGCGATGGAAGCCGGTGAAAGTCTTGGTTTTTTACCAGGTGATTTACATGAAAAGATGGCTCCTTACCTTCGTCCTTTATATGACGCGCTTGGTGATCGTATGGGAGGTAAGAAAGTGCGCCAGCTTATTGATGATGGCACAATTGAAATTGCGCCAATCGGATTTATGCGCGGCAGAACTTTAAACAATGCCTTTATTGTGATTGACGAGGCACAGAACTGTACCTACACACAGCTTAAAATGATTGTGTCTCGTTTGGGCTGGCATGCGACCATGGTGATCACTGGTGATCCGGATCAAAGTGACCTTCTGGAAGGGATGTCCGGTTTAAAAGAGATATCAGATCGATTGGAAGCTCTTAAAAATCTGGGTGTAGTACGTCTTAGTCCGGAAGATATCGTTCGTCATCCCCTTGTGTCGGAAATGCTTCACGTTTTATAAGGTGATAGGTAATACCAGTTAAAGGGTGTGATAAAAAATAACTCAAAAGGGGCGATTGCTTTATAAGGCTTTCGTCCCTTTATTTATGGGTGTTATCGTGATCTGTCATTATATAGAGTTATAATCCGTTATATGCCTGACTTATTTATGCGGCTTATAGGGGACGCAGTTACGAGGCAAGTACCTCATCATATGAGGACTTTAATATCTCCGCACTTTTACGTAGATCGGCAGTTTCTTCGGTGCTTAGCTGGGGATGCAATGTGCCCTCTATGCCGTTTGCGCAAATAATGCGTGGCAGCGAGAAGGCAGTTTGCGGAAGGTCTTCATAAGCATGCAGTGATGATGAGCATGTGATCATGGCGTGTTCGTCATCAATGATGGCGCGGGCTATTTTGGCCATACCTGCGCCAATACCATACCATGTTGCACCTTTTCCTTCGATAATGCTATAGGCTGCGTGGCGCACGGCGTGGTCGATCTGTTTTTTTATGCTTTCTGTTACCGGAGCTTTGCTTTGTGCTGCGAAATCTTCCAGTGAGATAGTGCCAATGCGGGTGC
>JAUILO010000043.1 GCA_030432775.1 Alphaproteobacteria bacterium | reverse complement strand
TAGTGATGCCAAACAAGAACCGCAGCATATTCTTATTGTTGACGATAACGAAATTAACCAAAAACTATTGAAAGAGCTTGTCACGCGCCTTGGCCATACAACCGATTTGGTTGGTTCAGGTGAGAAAGCGATAGAGATGGTCGAGAAGAATAATTACGGCATGGTCTTGATGGATGTTCAACTCACCGGAATTAGTGGTCTTGGTGCAACCAAGGCTATTCGTGGTATGGCAGATAAAGAAAAAGCAAAGATTCCTGTTGTCGCCTTAACAGGTAACGTCGCAGCAGAAAATGTTCGTGAATGTTATGCTGCCAATATGAATGGTCACCTTGCCAAGCCTGTTGATCCGGTGAAACTCAAGAACATGATTGGCAAAGTTATTCTTGGTGATCTGGATAATCCGGTTATCGTTGAGGAAGCATCTGATGAAAAGAGTGCAAGTGCGAGCATGAATTATATTGGCGTGACATCTGATTTTGATAGTGAGAGCTTCACAGCCGAACTTGGCGGGGATGGCGGAAGTTATAAAGGAGATCCTGAGGGGGAGCCACAAGGCGATCATGATGGCGAAGAAGAGCTAAAGACCACAGATGTCGCCCCGATTAGACAATTTGCCTTCAATGAACCTTCTGGCAGTGAAGATGCGCCGGCCTCAATACATGCCAGCGTAGCGTCCTCAGGCGGTTTTTCTCTTGATGAGCCAGTTGATTTTGATAATGAAAAAGATAGTTTTGACCAAGCACTGGAGGCGACATCTGATGGTGCGCCAGCAGCGAATGGGCAGGTGGATGGAAATGTCTTTAGCGATCATATCCTGCGTGACTTGGTTGGCGTGATGCCAAAAGACCAGCTCAGAGAGCTAGTTGACGGTTTCTTTGATAAGGCAGAAGAGATTATTCAGGCTATTCAGGAAATGGATTTGTCTGATCAAGATAATGTTAAGGCGCGCTTGCATGAATTAAAAGGCATGGCGGGTAATTTTGGTTTTGTCGAAATTCATAATATCACAGAGGCCGCCGAACATAAGGTCGCCAGTGATCCATCGAGCCTTGATGAAAGTCTGGCGCAAGAGCTTGTTGTCGCACAAGCAAGAGCAAAAACAGCGCTTGATGTCTGGATATCAAGCGCTGCTCATTAACTTCGTTTATAGCGATAATCTGTTTGACTGTATTAGCCTGTGATTTCACAGCCGCTAAAGAAGAATGCTATTTCAATTGCCGCATTTTCGAGACTGTCTGAACCATGAACAGAGTTGGCTTCAATGCTTTCTGCAAATTCGGCGCGGATTGTACCGGCATCAGCATTTGCAGGGTTTGTAGCACCCATAACATCGCGGTATTTAAGTACTGCGTTGTCTGCTTCTAGAACCTGAACAACAACAGGGCCTGAAACCATGAACTGTACAAGGTCATTGTAAAAAGGTCTTTCAGCGTGAACAGCGTAAAATGCTTTTGCTTGATTTTCTGTAAGTTGAATGCGTTTTTGCGCTACGATGCGTAGGCCGCTTTTTTCAATCACAGCGTTAATGCCGCCAGTAACGTTACGACGAGTTGCATCAGGTTTAATAATCGATAATGTACGTTCCAAAGCCATAGGTCTTACTCCAGTTAAAGTTTAATAGTTAGCTTATCGTTTTTATAAGGCCGTTTATTTTTCTATTTGAAGGGGTTATACCGAGCCAGCCGAACTTGCGCAACCACGAATTTGCGATCGGATTTAAAAATCTGGTGTTATGCAGAAAAAGCTGAGGTTTATATGACCGGACTTGCTGGCTTATGAAGAAATTTTGCTTTCAATGGCCTGTACAGCATCCGCAGCCGCGTCGGGATTAGGGCCGCCAGCCTGCGCCATATCTGGTCTGCCGCCTCCGCCTGATCCTCCAAGTGCCTCGGCGCCGACTTTAACAAGGTCAACGGCGCTGATTTTCTCGGTTAGATCACTGGTTACACCTACAACGATGGATGCTTTGCCATCATTTGTCGAAATAAGCGCAATAATGCCTGAGCCAAGTTTTGTTTTTAGCTCATCAGCCATTGGTTTCAGCTCTCTGGCCGGAAAATCGGTAAGAACCTTGGCAATGAATTTCATACCGTTAATGTCTTTGGCATCATCATTGGCTTTTCCTGCAGAACCGCCACCTGTTGCGAGTTCCTTGCGTAGGTTTGATACTTCTTGCTCTAGTTTTTTCTTGTCGGCGCTAAGACTTTCAATACGTGAGAGCACATCGGCCGGTGATGTTTTAAGCAGTTCTGCTGCATCTTTTAACCGTTGTTCTTGTTGCTCAAGATAGGCAAGGGCATTTTGTCCGGTAACGGCCTCAATACGTCTCACGCCCGCAGATACAGCACTTTCTGTAATAATCTTGAATAAGCCGATATCACCTGTGCGTTTGACATGTGTTCCGCCACAAAGCTCGACAGAAAATTCGATGTTTTCGTCTTTTGGTTTCGTTCCCATACTTACAACGCGAACCTCATCATCATATTTTTCGCCAAATAGCGCCATAGCGCCGCTCTCGCGTGCGTCGTCCAGCCCCATAATGCGGGTTGTGACCTCTGTGTTGGCAAGAATCTCTTGGTTGACAATGGCTTCAATGGCTGCAACCTGCTCATGCGTAATGGCATTGGGGTGCGAGATATCAAAACGTGTTCTCTGTGCATCCTGTAGCGAGCCTTTTTGCGAGACATGATTGCCCAACGTGTCTCGCAACGCAGTGTGTAGAAGATGAGTTGCCGAGTGGTTTCGCTTTATTTCGGCGCGCCTTTCTGTGTTTATATGAAGCTGTGCGTTATCGCCTACCTTAACACTGCCTTTTGTAATTTTACCGATATGGTTCCAGATTTTTCCAACCATTTTACGTGTATCTGTAATTTGTATTTCAGCGCCGCTTTCAAGTTTGAAAACGCCGGTATCGCCAACCTGACCACCTGATTCTGCGTAAAATGGTGACTGGTTACAAACAATACAGATTTCATCACCTTGATTGGCCTGATCAACAGTCTGGCCGTCTTTAACTAATGTGAGAATTTTGGCTTCGGCGCTATCATCATGGTAGCCCAAAAATTCGGTCGAGCCATGCTCTTCTAGAATGCTGTACCAAATAGCTTCGGTTGCCGTGTCGCCTGATCCGCTCCATGCGGCTCTGGCTTTTGCTTTTTGCTCTTCCATGCAAGCTGCGAAACTATCTGTATCAACCTCTATTTCCTTGTTACGCAAGGCATCTTGTGTCAAATCAAGCGGAAAACCGAATGTGTCATATAGTTTGAATGCCACATCGCCCGGGAATTTTTGACCGCTCGAGATTTTGTCTGTCTCTTCATCCAGCATTTTCAAACCACGCTCCAGTGTTGTTTTAAAGCGCTTTTCTTCGTTTTCCAAAGTCTGGGTAATCATGCTTTGCGCGCGTTTAAGCTCTGGGTATGCCTCGCCCATTTTACTAAGCAATGTCGGGTATAGCTTGTACATAAGTGGATCTTGTGCGCCAAGAAGATGCGCGTGACGCATGCCGCGGCGCATGATACGGCGTAATACGTAACCGCGACCTTCATTGGATGGCATCACGCCATCGGCCATTAAAAATGATGATGCGCGTAAATGATCCGCGATCACTTTATGTGATGCAGCCATATGGCCATCCGGTGCTATGCCGGTCAGATCCGCTGAATGTTCGATTAGGGCACGCATGATATCTATATCGTAGTTGTTGTTTGATCCCATAAGTGTCGCGGCGATACGTTCCAGACCCATACCTGTGTCAACGCTTTGTGCTGGAAGGTCAATGCGTGTATCGGAATCAACTTGCTCATATTGCATGAAAACGATATTCCAGATTTCAATAAAGCGGTCGCCATCTTCTTCGGGACTGCCGGGCGGGCCGCCCCAGATATGCTCGCCATGGTCATAAAATATTTCGGTACAAGGACCACAAGGGCCTGTATCACCCATGCGCCAGAAATTATCATCTGTAGGTATGCGGATGATTTTATCATCGCTAAAGCCCGTTACTTTTTTCCAGATCGCCGCCGCTTCCTCATCTGTGGAATGCACAGTTACGCAAAGTTTTTCAGGGGGCAGGCCAAAGTTCTTTGTCACCAGTTCCCAGCCATAAGCAATGGCATCTTCCTTGAAGTAATCACCGAAAGAGAAATTTCCAAGCATTTCAAAGAATGTATGGTGACGTGCTGTGTAACCTACATTTTCAAGGTCATTATGTTTGCCGCCCGCCCGTACACATTTTTGCGAAGTAGTGGCGCGGTTGTAATCGCGTTTTTCTTTACCGGTGAAAACGTCCTTGAATTGTACCATGCCAGCATTTGTGAACATCAGGGTCGGGTCATTATGCGGAACGAGTGAACTGGACTCGACAATTTCGTGTCCTTTTCCTGCGAAGAAGTTTAAAAACTCGGCGCGAATATCATTTACTGTTTTCATGGTACTTAACTTTCTTTGACCATCTGTAATCTATAGCTAATCTGGTTTTATATCAGGATTATTACAGCAGCAAAAGACAGGATACGCAAAAGATAGAAAAAATCCATAACCACGGCTGTTGCATGCTGTTTTTGGAAATATCTATGTGTGGTTGTTGGAGGAAAGGAGGGGGCAAATGTCCGGTAAAAGCTTCCGGCATAAAGCAATGCGGTCGTTGATGTGTTTACTGGTTGGCGTCTGCGACTTCTGTACGCGGGAAACCGTTCAGGTTGCGCGGCTTGGGTTTAGGCAGTGCTGTGCGCACGGCTTTGCGGTCAAGCTGCACATATTGTGCCCAGCCACCGCCGGCCACGGAGTCAAGCGAAGGGGTGTCCTGGCGAAGTTCAAGCCGGTAAATCCAGTAATTGGATAACACGCGTTCGACAAATGCTCGGGTTTCGCCGGAAGGAATGCTTTCAACGAATAAAAGCGGATCATGGGCTGTTTCGGCAAATTCGCGTTTCCATTTGCGCAGATTTCCTGGGCCTGCGTTATAAGCGATCGATAGCGAGAATAACTCATTATTGACTTGGTCTAGCTGTAAAAGACTATCGATATATTTTTGACCAATTTCCAGATTAAGCTGAGGGTCTTTCAGGCTGTAACGATCTGTGTTTCTAAGCGCCGGATTGCTTTTAGCAATGTAAGTGGCTGTCGTTGGCATAATCTGCATCAGGCCGGTTGCACCGATCCTGCTTTCAGCAAAAGGATTAAAGCGTGATTCTTGACGGATAAACGCGTTGATTAATGCGCGGTCAATTTTGAAATCGGCTTTGGGTGTCCATGGACTCATCGGATAAAAAGCCGCATCGTATAGTCCTCCATCAGGATGAGGAATGGATTCTGCCAATCTCATAGAAAACGAAGGCATGCCCGCATAATGTGCATAGGCCAGAATAGCTTCTTTTAGTTTTGGATCCTTGTGGATATCGATCTGGCGAAGCTCTGCTTCGGCAAGGTGGTTTTGCCCTGCCATCACAAGTGCTTCGGCGCGCCATACAGCAGGATAATCTTTTAAAATGGTTTTATGTTCAGCTGTATAGGCCGGCATATCCCAGTTGAAGTCATAATCCCAGCCAAGTGCGCGTGTGGCAATCAGGCCGTAAAATGTTCTGGGGTGTCCTGCAGCAACCTGTAGCCATTTTGTAACTTCCTTATGATTGCCTGCGCGCATATGCGCGCGTGATGCCCAGTATGCACCAGCAGCCCGTGTCCAGCTAGAGCTATATGGTGATGAAGCGGTGATCTCAAATAATGCGGCTGATTGTTCGTATTGCCCCATGCGCCAAGTAACAAGGCCGCCAACCCAGCCTGTCATTGGTGCCAGCTCGCCCGAGCGTTTCGCGCTAGTAGCGGTAAGATTTCTGGCTTCGTTCAGCTTGCCCGCAAGCATATAGCCTCTGGCGATATGTGCAGCAAGACGGTCGAATTCGACATAGTCGAATATGTAGTCATCTTGGGCGTTTTGCAGCTTTTTGTATGCCTTGGTCGGTGAACCGCTGGCGACGTCTTTACGTATCTGTCTTGTAATATCGATAATCTGTTTGCGTTGCGCGGTGCTTCTAGGGCGCGGTGATTTATATCGCTGTCCTTGATTGAAGACGATATCAAGATATCCGTGGCTTGTATTGGTCATTTCCGGCTTGGTTAATGTGCCGTGATATGATTTCGGCATCTTAGCCAGTGCCAGTTTGTAAATACGCTGTGCGCCCGGATGGTCCGCATATGCGGCCATCCATGCTTCTAATTCATCAAAGCTGGATTTATAAGCTGTTGGATGCATGTAGCGCTGGAACAACACATGGCCACGCAGGCGCATATCTTGCAATTGGCTAAAAAGATGTTCGGCTTTATCCATACGGCCATCAGCCTGATATGAAAAAATTTGTCTGTAAATTTCGGCATCTTCACGGGATAGTTTTTCGCCGATCTTGCCAAGGGGCTTTTTACCTGGAACAGGCACCTGGCCAAATGCCAATAGCTGTGTTGAAAGCGGGCGGTTCAGATTAGGTTTTTTAACCGGAATAGGAATGATATCGCTGGTGACATTTTCATATACGCGCTCAAGCCCAAGCGGTTTACGGCCTGGAACCGGTGTTATTGATAAGCCTGCATAGACCTGTGTGGATATGGACGAAACTGTCAATATCACAACCAAAGCCGTAGCCCAGACTGATTTTTTACCGCCAATGTTATGCATAGTAGGGTCTGAATAGACCATTTTTTTGGAAAAGTCTACAAAATCGCGCCACCAATCTTTTTTCATAATAGGTGTTTGCGGCTTTGTGCCATGCTCTGTATGGTTTTTAGAGATCATATGAATGTGGCGAAATTGTGGACATTTGCGCTTATGGCAAAACAATCATACCTGTTTTATGCAGATTCAAGCCTTGATTTTAGACTCAGCATATCCTGCCAGACCGTTTTCTTTTTGGCGGGCGTCCCCAGCAGGAATGAAGGGTGATACACGGTCATAGCGGAAATTGGCGCAGTTGGCGCGTTCAAGCCGCTATATATGTCCGGCGTTACAGCATTATAATCCAGCCACTTGCCGCGAATCTTTGAAATGGGCTGTGCGTTTTTTAAAAGATACTTGGCAGGTGTGCCACCGGTCATGATAATAATTTTCGGCGCGATCAGGGCAATATGGCGTTCGATGAAGGCCATGCTGATTTCCAGTTCGGCCGATGTCGGCGAACGGTTGCCGGGCGGGCGCCAGTTCAAAATATTGGTGATATAGACGCTATCTTGGGCAGTTTTGCCATCGCGGTTTAGGCCGATAGAGCCGAGGATTTTATCTAGTAATTGCCCTTCCTGACCAGCAAAAGGAACGCCCTGGCGATCTTCATCCGTACCTGGCGCTTCGCCAATAATCATAATTTTGGCGCTGGGATTACCACTTGAAAATACAATATTGCTGGCTGTGCGTTTAATAGATAATCCGTCAAATTCTTCGATAGCCTGTTTTAACTCTTCGCAGGTCTTGGCTTGTTTTGCAATTTCCGCCGCCTTCGCGCTGGCTTCTGCTGCGCCTAGTGCTGATCCCGATGGGGCGCTCGCATTCTGGCTCGCGATAATGTCTGATGCGGTGAGTGATTTGTCGTCTTGCCGTGGCGCAAATTCGCGCATTTCCGGTATAGCTGCCGATGCCGAAGAGGTGGCATGCGAAGTCTGCGCCTTCATCCCTTGCCTTTGAGCAGGTCTTTGGGCGACAAGTTTTGTTCTGTCTATGGGGGTGTCAGACAAGGCTTCGTCAACGCCAACGTCTAAATGCCATTCCAGTGCTGCAATATATGCTTGTGCATGAATCATATGACCAGCATCAATAGTTTTACGTTAAAAATCAAAGAAAAAATATTATCCGGTCACAGGTGAATTCTGTTCAAGTTAGGCTTGGGGGATAAGGGGGTTCTGGTGTAAACTAAAAAATGTAAGTAATTTTAGGAGGTTATGAATATGCCCCAGTCAATACGTGCTGATCGAGAAGTCATGGAATATGACGTTGTTATTATCGGAGCAGGCCCTGCGGGGCTATCTTGCGCGATCAAGCTAAAACAACTCGCAGAAGAAAAAGGCACAAATATCGAGCTATGCGTACTCGAAAAAGGTTCGGAAGTCGGTTCGCATTCTATGTCGGGCGCAGTTTTTGAAACAAGAGCGCTGGATGAGCTTATTCCTGATTGGAAAGACAAAGGCGCGCCGCTCAATACACTGGCGAAGAAGGATAAATTTTTATTCCTGACCGAGAAAAAAGCGCGCGGTATGGTAACGCCGCCACAAATGCATAATAAAGGCAATTACATTATAAGCCTTGGCAGCCTGACCAAATGGCTGGCTGGGCAAGCCGAGCAACTGGGCGTAGAGATATTCCCCGGTTTTGCCGCAGCAGAGGTGTTATATAATGAACAAGGCGCAGTCATTGGCATTGCGACTGGTGATATGGGTATCGGAAAAGATGGCGAGAAATTACCATCTTTTGAACCCGGTGTAGAAATTCATGCCAAACAAACCGTATTGGCCGAAGGCTGTCATGGTTCATTGACAAAGACATTAATTAATAAGTTTGATTTGCGTAAGGATAGCGATCCGCAGACTTATGGTCTTGGTATTAAAGAGGTGTGGGAAATTACACCCCAGCAGCATCAGGAAGGCTTGATTGTTCATACTGTTGGCTGGCCTATGGATAAGAATACATATGGCGGATCATGGATGTATCATATGGAAGATAACAAGATTTCTTTGGGTTTTGTTGTTGGCCTTGATTACAGCAATCCGTATTTATCGCCATTTGAGGAAATGCAGCGTTTCAAACTACATCCGGCAATTCGTAAATATCTGGAAGGCGGTCGCCGCATTTCTTATGGTGCGCGTGCTTTGGTTGAAGGTGGGTTTCAATCTTTGCCAAAATTAACATTCCCTGGTGGATTGCTTATTGGTGATACTGCCGGATTTTTGAATGTGCCTAAAATCAAAGGTAATCACACTGCAATGAAATCCGGTATGGTCGCAGCCGAAGCGCTTATTGATCTTGTCGGTAGCTCTGATTTAGAGTTTGGCGGCGAGTGCGAAGAATATGCGCATAATCTGAAGAAAAGCTGGATCTGGAAAGAACTATATAAGGTGCGCAATATTCGTCCGGGCTTTCATAAGGGGCTGTGGTTCGGCATTGTTCATGCAGCTTTTCAGACCTTTGGCGGCTGGATGTTACCATATACGATGAAAAACCACGCCGATCATGCACAGCTCAACAAAGCCGAGGACAGCGAAAAAATCGAATATCCAAAACCGGATAATGTGTTGACCTTTGATCGTTTGAGTTCGGTTCAGCTATCAAATACGTTCCATGAAGAAAATCAGCCGGCACATTTAAAACTTGTGGATCCGTCCGTGCCGGTTGATACAAATCTTCCCCAATATGCCGAGCCAGCGCAGCGATACTGTCCGGCCGGTGTTTATGAAGTAATACAAGAACAGGGTCAGGATAAGTTTGTAATCAATGCGCAGAACTGTGTTCATTGTAAAACATGTGATATTAAAGACCCATCACAGAATATAAACTGGACTGTTCCCGAAGGTGGCGGTGGCCCGAATTATTCCGGCATGTAAACACTTTGGAGCTTAAACAGAGTATGTAAAACTTATTCTTGATGTTAAAAAGGGGCGTGACGACTTGTTTCCCCCCTGTTACATTCGGGTTATATTAAATAGCGATAGTGTTGAAGATAGGGGCAATCACACCTGATTTTTTACCGTTGCACTGTTGATTTTTGAAACATAACGACACATATAAAATGATGATTAAAAAATATCTGGGACTATTATCTGTTGTAACTTCTTTAACTCTGGGCGGCGCGCTTTTGGTTCCTGCAAACGTATATGCCAAGGATGCCGCCAATGAAGCAGTCGGAAATAGCGGGCAAGCCGGAAAGAGCAGTGAAAAGACAGTCAAAATTCAAACAGCGCCGTTGCAAGATGAACTTAGACGCGGATTTGCTTCAAATTACTTGCGCAGTCATTTTGCGCAATCGCGCAACGATTGGTCTGCGGCCAATCGTTACCTTGGCTATTTAATTGGGCAAGCTTCCCGCGAAGACGAGTTGATTAAGCGTTCGATGATATTGGCGCTGGGGGCTGGCGAATTTGATACGGCTGTTAAACGCGCCGAACGTCTTGACGGTCTGGGTGAAAAAGATTCTCTTGTACTGATGGTGCTCTCGCTGAATTCATTAATTAATGACGATGCGCGTTTGGCGATCACATATCTTGATGATATGCCCGCAGGCGATACAACAGAATTTATTCGTCCGCTTTTAAAAGGTTGGGTTTTGGCCGGAGATAAGCGCATTGATAGCACTTTGTTTAACGATACCCCGCTTCACCAATATCACAAGGCGTTGATTGCGCTTTACCTTGATAACAAAGAACAAGCCGCGCAGGTCGCCGCCCATATTCTGACGACCGAACCGCTAAGTCTTGCTGATAAAGAACGTGTGGGCGATATCTATCTTGCATCCGGTAATCGTGATAAAGCGCTTCCTTTATATGAAGAAGTCAAAGAAGCGGTCAAAGAAAATCACGTCCTTAACAGTAAGCTGACGATGCTTAAAAATGTGACGGGCGAATTAACGCAAGAACAACTGGATAGCGTCTTGCCTTTTGTCCATGTTCGCAGCGTTCAAGAAGGCGCGGCTCAGGCCATGTATGATATGGCTTATTTGCTGTATATTGAGCAAAGTTCGACAAGTACCCGTTTGTTTTCAAACATGGCTTTGGCGCTGGATGGACGCCGTTTTGATGCGCGTCTTTTGTTGGCAGATTCCCTCGTACAAGCCGGACGTTATCACGAAGCGATCGAACATTTATCCTCAATTGATGAAAACCATCCCTCATATCTTGAAACACAGCGCTACATTGCCGATTTAATGGCGCAGATGGATGATATGGAAGGAGCGCGCCGATTGCTTAATGCGCTGTTCTTGAAATATAACGATGTTGATTCATTGATCCAGATTGGTGATCTGTATCGTCAGGAAGAAAATTATAAAAGCGCACTCAAAATATATAATAAGGCTGCTAATTTTATGGGGAGTGAAATTCCTGAAGAATATTGGTATTTGTTATATGCGCGTGGCATGGCAAGCGAGCGTGAAGGGAACTGGAAAAGTGCGGAGGCTGATTTGAAAGCTGCGCTTGTTTATCGCCCGAACCACCCTTATTTGCTCAACTATCTGGGGTATGGCTGGGCTGAACAAGGGCTGGAGCTGGAGCAATCTTTGGAGCTGATTAAGCGCGCTCTGCAGATGCGTCCGGAAGATGGGTATATTACAGATTCGCTGGGCTGGGTGTATTTTATGCAAGGTCAGTTCGAACAAGCTGTGCCGAATTTAGAAGCCGCCGTTGAGCTTCTTCCATATGACAGCACAATTAATGATCATCTGGGGGATGCGTATTGGAAAGTTGGCCGTACAACAGAAGCGCGTTTTCAGTGGGAACGGGCGGTCAATTACGCCACATCCGAAGATGATATCGCGCCGATCGAGCGCAAATTGCTTTACGGCCTAGATGCGAAAGAGGGTCTGGCTGGTATAGGAAAATCCAAATAACTCCGGCTTTAAAAGTTCTGGCATTGCAAATGGTTCATGTAAAAGCAGCAGCGAAGATTAATTTGTTCTTGCATGTCACTGGACGCAGGGATGATGGATATCATTTGCTGCGTTCACTGGTCTGTTTTTCCGATTTACATGACGTGATTACAATTACCGGAGCAGATGATTTTTCATTTTCTGTCAGTGGTCAGTTTTGCGGTTTACTGGGCGATAATCATGAAGATAATCTGGTCGTTCGGGCCGCAAAATCAGCCGCGGAGATTACCGGATGTGATTTAACATGCGGTATCCACCTTGAAAAAAATCTTCCCGTTGGCGCGGGCATTGGCGGCGGCTCTGCTGATGCGGCGGCGGTTATACGCGGGTTACTACAATATTGGAATGTTGATTTTTCCGGTCATATAAAGCGCGCAATTCTACAGCAGGCCGCATCCCTTGGCGCGGATATACCTGTATGTTTACATGGAAGCGCGGCAATCATGTCCGGCATCGGTGAAAATATTACCGCCGTGGATATTCCTAAAAATCTGCATGCGTTGCTGGTTTATCCTGCCGTTCATATCAACACACCCGAAATATTCAAACGCTTTGACTCCTCGTTTAATCTGTCATGGGATAATGATTTTACTGCAAAGCTACAGAACGTGCAGAAGGATGATTTTTACACATTGCTAGACAATGCACAGAATGATTTAAACGCTTATGCTGTTCAGATCGCCCCGCAAATTGGCGACCTTCTTGACGATATGAAGGCTTTTTCCGGTTGCCGCATGGCGCGTATGACTGGAAGTGGATCAAGTTGTTTTGCTTTATTTGATGATGCCGCAAAAGCACAAGCCGCCAGAGAGCAGATCAAAAAAATCCGTCCGGATTATTGGGCGGAAGCGACTATCTTTAATGCTGCGTGATTTTTTATTCCCTGGAGCCATATTCTTCGGATGTTGATGCCATATGCAGCAATAAATCCTCGCTTGCCTGTCCGGTGCGCGGTAACTCATGAATAGCCTGATAGCTCAATATGGCATCTTCTGTTTGTGGATTGCTGTATCCTGTCGCAGGGCCGGGGTATAGGCCTCGCTCAATAAGCTGCCCTTGTATTTTCTGGGTAATTTCGAGTTTCTTTTGTTCGGCCGATGGCGTGCCAATAATATCTGCATCTGTTAGTGCAGAGGCGTGCTGTTCTTTATATGTGTTCGCTTTATCTGCGGCGGCTTTTTTCTTGCCGGTCATTTTTGGTGTTTTTTCTTTATAGATCGCTTCGATATCTTTTTCGGTTTTGCCAAGGCGTTTTGATAAATCGTTTAGCGCGGCGCGGGCTTCGCTACTGTTTTTATCTGCGGCGACTTTGTACCAGTAAAGCGCTTCGTCTGTATCCGGGGCGCCAAGTAAGCCGCTTTCATGGATAAGTCCCAGATTATAAGCGGCCTCCATTACGCCGTTATTAGCAGCATCCCTGAAGTAAAGTGCGGCTTTTTGCGGCTGGTATGATGTGCCGATCCCTTCGATATTGGCAATACCCAGATTATACATTGCATCCGGATGCCCAAGATCAGCCGCCGCATGGTACCAGCCAAGCGCAGCGGCTAGATCCTGGTCTGTGCCAAGACCTTGATGGTAAAGTACGCCAAGATTGTAACGCGCATTGGGAATATCGCCGTATGACGCATAACGAAAATATGTCAGGGCACGCTGGTAATCAACCGGAACATCGCCATGGCCTGCGGCATAAATAATGCCAAGGTCGTGCTGTGCTTTGTGGTTACCTTCAAAGGCGCGTTCTTCTGTTTCGCGCAAGGCAGACGCCAAATGCGGATCAGGTTTTAGCGTTTCGCCAAGCGGCTTGGCCGGTTTGTTATCGGCAAGGAATTGTTCCAGATTAAACGGCACAGCCTGTTCACTTTGGTCAATCGGGTTGCTTGATGTGCCAAGTGATACCGGAATAAGATTTGTATTCTGTATTGTGTTTGCGCTCGCATCGCCGTTTATATTGCCGCTACTGGGCATAATATCATTTAGCTGCGCTGCTGTTGCGTCCATCGCTGCTGTTTCTATACTGTCTTCGTCATATCCGGTGTTATCATATCCGGCATCGGCATATGATTCAGGGTCGCCATATATATCGGCATTGTTATATGCAGATTGTGTTTCGACTGTGTCTGAATTTTTGTTTTTTGTTGCGTTACTGGCAAAATCAACACTACGTGAGAAGAAGCTTTGCGCAACATTCTGTGCGCCCTCGAACGGCTTTTCATTCAGTGCCCAGCCAGTCCACATCGCAAGGGCGAACACGGCAACAATAGCGGCGCTTTGCCCAAAGGATGCTGGCTTCCACCACGGTGCAATATCTTTATCAGCGGCGTCGTCATTGGCTGTTGTAACAGGAACGCTATCCACGCCGCTTTGCGCAACTATTTGCTTATCTGCAAGCAAGACAAGCGCTTTGGCATTGATAACATCTTGCGCTTGAATAACGCTTTCTTCGATACGATCAAGTTTCCTATCTAGTCTTGAACGGTCTTGCGCAACTTTATCGAGGCGGCGGTTAATCCGTTTTTGCTGTGTGAGTGTTTCTTCGATTTGTTCGGCAAGATGTGCTGTTTTTTCGATTTTATCCATGAAGTGTTTTTGCTGTTCCAGCAAAGCGCGCACTTCTTGTTCTGTTTGTTCTGCCTGATTAATCTTGCTTTGGAAAGTCAGATAGGCGATTTCCGAATGATCGGCTTTACTGTCCAGATCATCCAGCCTGTTATGCAGTGTTGAAATGGCTTCTTTTATCGCAACACGTTCTTTTTCGCTGTCTATTAAGCGTCCTCCCAGAACATTCAATAGGTCTACAACCTGCTTATTCTGGTCTTTGCCAGTGCGGGCGCTATCTTGGGGCTTTAGTTTCGCCACAGTCGCTCTCCAAATTTATCTTATGATTCCATACACTATATGCGGATTCATTAAATGACATAAGACATGATTATAAAATGTGATAAGTTTTCCACATTGACGCTGTGTGGTCTGCTGGTTATGCGATACGGCGGTATTGTTCCATGGTCAGGACGCGGCTGTGCGCAGTTAATCGACGGGCAAACCTTCAGTAAGTGTTTACTTACAAAGCGTGACCTTTTGTGTTACAAGCTGGGTCTTTGGTAATAATTACGGATGACAAAACATGTCACCAAGACATGCAATAGAGGGCATATGAATACACATTACGATGTCATTATAGTCGGCGCGGGCGCAGCAGGCATGATGTGCGCGCTGGAAGCAGCAAAGCGCGGGCGCTCTGTATGGTTGATTGACCATTCACGTAAAATTGGCGAGAAAATCCGTATTTCCGGTGGTGGGCGTTGTAATTTTACCAATATTCATGCAAATCCAAAAACCTATATATCCGGCAATGTTCATTTTTGTAAATCTGCGTTGAAACAGTACACACAGCAGGATTTTATTTCCTTGGTTAAAAAGCACGGCATTGCATTTCATGAAAAAAAGCTGGGTCAGTTATTTTGTGATGAAAGTGCGCAGCAGATCATTGATATGATGGTCACAGAGTGTCAGGATGCCGGTGTTGTCATTAATACTGAAGTTTCTGTTGTTGATATTAAGCCGACCGAGGCCGGATATTGGATCACCACGGGGTTAAGTCGCCGTGGTAAGGAAGATGCGCCCAAACGCAAAAGTACATGCGATTCTTTTGTCGTTGCCACGGGCGGGTTGTCTATTCCCAAGATCGGCGCGACAAAATTCGGGTACGAGGTTGCCCGTCAATTTGGTCTGAATGTGTTTGATACCCGTCCCGGTCTTGTGCCTTTAACATTTCAGAACGCTTTGCTGGATAGATGTAAGGAGCTAACGGGACTGTCTGTAGAGGCAACGGTTTCATACGGTAAAACAAGCTTTTCAGAAGGCTTATTATTTACCCATCGCGGTTTAAGCGGTCCGTCTATTCTTCAGATTTCTTCGTATTGGAAAGAGGGCGAGGATATAATTGTTAATCTGGCGCCGGATGTGAATGCGCGTGAATTTTTCAAGGAACGCCGTACAAGCAACCCGAAACAGGATGTCAGTACAGCTTTGTCTGATATAATACCCAAACGTCTGGCCAGAAGTATCTGCGAAGATTTGCAGATAGGCGGACGTATGGCTGATATGGCCGATACCCGCATTGAAAAACTGGCTGGCGCGGTTAATGATTGGCATGTAAGGCCAAGTGGCACCGAAGGGTATAGAACCGCAGAGGTCACCCTTGGCGGTGTTGATTGTAATGAGTTATCATCCAAAACAATGGAGTCTAGGAAACAGACCGGACTGTTCTTTATTGGCGAAGTTGTTGATGTGACAGGGCATCTGGGCGGCTTTAACTTTCAATGGGCATGGTCTTCGGGCTATGCCGCTGGCCAGCATGTATAAGTCTGTTATGTATAGTCATTGCAAGATGGTTTATTTGTAATTGCATAAATAAGAGCTGTAGGAATAAGAAGTAAATGCCACCACCTTTATTGTTATCTGTTAAAGACGCGCTGGTTCGTTATAACGACTTTGTGATATTCGAGAATTTCTCGTTTAACATTCACGAAGGCAGCCGGATTGCGCTGGTCGGCAAAAACGGTGCGGGTAAATCGACCCTTATTAAAATGATCACAGGGGAAAAAGAACTTGATGAAGGTGAACGTTGGGAAGAGGCGGGCACAACGATTGGTTATTTGCAGCAAGACATCATTCCCAAAGAAGGACAGACGGTTTTTGACTATATATTTGAAGAAATCCAAGAAGAAGAAAAAGAGCTGCATATGTATAAGGTCGATCTGGTTGCCGAAGCATTGCAGCTTGACACAGCTGCGTTAATGCAGCGTTTATCCGGTGGACAAATCCGCCGTGCTGGCCTTGCCAGAGCTCTGGTGGAAGAGCCTGATATTCTGTTGCTTGATGAACCGACAAACCACCTTGATCTGGAAGCGATTGAGTGGCTTGAACAATATCTGAATGGTTATCGCGGTACATTGCTATGCATTAGTCACGATAGAACATTTTTGGCCAATGTGACCAATAAGGTGTTCTGGGTTGATCGCG
>JAUILO010000042.1 GCA_030432775.1 Alphaproteobacteria bacterium | reverse complement strand
AGCGCCGGATATACTATATTGCGGACTTGCCACACATATGAGCGAGCGTGCCAATCTGGATAAGCTTAAGACCCATTTGATAAGCGAGATTAGTGACGCAGGTGATCGTAGTATTGATGAGGCCATACAAGATGTGCTGGATCAATATAATGTGCCATTTGGCATGGCTGGCAGTATCGAAGAGCATATGTCCTTAATCCAGATGTGCTTTTCTCAGCCATCTGTAACTGAGATACTGGATGCATTGCATGAATCCGGTGATGAATGGGCAAATGAGCAATATGAATTGATGATGTCCCGTTCGCCCACAAGTTTGCTGGTGACCTTCGAGCATATGAAAAGATGTATTGGTGGTTCATTTGCCGAGGTTTTAGCACGTGACTATGTTTTGGCTATGAGTTTTATGCAAGAGCATGATTATTTTGAAGGTGTGCGTGCGCAGGTCGTAGATAAGGATAAAAACCCGCAGTGGAAGCCGAAAAACTTGCATGAAGTCACGTCAGAAATGATTTCAGCATATTTTACACCCATGGATAAGCTCGCTTAGGAGTGAACATTCTGTTATCGCTTCGAAATTATGTCTTGCGTCTTTTGCCGTCTTTACTATCATGATGTAAGTTAATTGTCTTCTTCGGAAGCGTTTGATCCAACGTCTTAATGTTTTCCACGTAACCGGGAGCCTAAATTGAATATAGCCACACCTTATTATGAAACGATTCAACTGATTGAGCGTTTGCACCGTTATTTTCTGGATGTTTTGAAGCTGGAATTAGATAACAAAGGTATTGAAGACATCAACAACATTCAAAGTATGATCCTGTACAATATCGGGAATGATGATCTTACTGTAGGTGAGTTGACACTGCGCGGTTATTATCTTGGATCCAATGTGTCCTACAATGTAAAGAAAATGGTTGAGAACGAGTATTTAATACAGGAACGTTCTGTACATGATAAACGTTCAATTCGTGTGAAGCTATCTGATAAAGGTATTGCCCTGCGTGATATGATCACGGAGATGTTCAATCGTCATGAATCACAGCTTAATGGCGCTGATCTTTCGCATGATGAGTTGAAGGAGCTGAATGACACGATGCGTTTGATTGAACGTTTCTGGACTTCACAAACAAATTACTCCGGCTTTTAAAATACATCATTTCACTGCCGAACATCGATGACAGGCCGTCTCTTACGAGAAGGCCTGTAAATCTGTTTGTGCGCGGCCAAGGATCAAGGCATGAATATCATGGGTTCCTTCATAAGTATTTACCGCTTCAAGGTTTAGCATATGATGGATGACATGATATTCATCAACAATACCATTGCCGCCTAGCATATCACGGGCGGTGCGCGCTATATCAAGTGCCTTGCCGCAATTATTTCGTTTCAGAAGAGATATGGTTTCGGGCGGTGCATGTCCTTTATCCCAAAGCTGACCTAAACGGTGGGCTGCATTTAAACCAAGTGTGACTTCTGTTTGCATGTCAGCGAGCTTCTTTTGCACCAATTGCTGTGCCGCCAGCGGTTTGCCGAATATTTTCCTGTCCAGAGTATATTGACGTGCTGTATGCCAGCAGGATTCCGCTGCGCCCATAGCGCCCCAACATATGCCGTAACGCGCGCTGTTAAGGCAGCTAAGCGGGCCGCGCAATGTGCGAACACCCGGCATGACGTTTTCATCGGGAACCATAACATCTTCCATGGCTATGCCGCCGGTAATAGAAGAGCGCAATGACATTTTGCCTTCGATTTTAGGTGCAGACAGGCCTTTCATTCCTTTTTCAAGGATAAGGGGGATTATATCCTTGCTGTCTTCACAGCGCGCCCATACAACAAAAACATCGGCGATTGGCGAATTTGTAATCCATTGCTTCTCACCATTCACAATATATCCGCCATCGACTTTCTTGGCTCTGGTTCGCATATCGGCCGGATTTGACCCGCCATCGGGTTCAGTGAGCCCGAAACAACCTATAAATTCACCTTTGGCCAGTTGCGGCAGGTATTTTTGTTTTTGTTCTTCCGAGCCAAACAGATAAATCGGGTACATAACCAAAGAGGACTGAACGGAGACGGCAGAGCGGTATCCGGAATCAACATATTCCATCTCCCTCGCAATGAGCCCGTATGACACATAATTGGCACCGGCACATTCATAGCCTTCAATCGTGGCTCCCAATATACCGAGTTTTCCCAGCTCTTTCATGATGTCCGGATCAAAATATTCATTGCGGTGGGCTTTAGCGACACCGGGTAACAATTCCTTGCGGGCGAAATTGCGAACCGTATCACGGATCATGCGCTCTTCTTCACTCAGTAGTGCATCCAGTTCAAGTGGATCTTCCCATTGAAATTGAGAGACGCTCGTATTTGCAGCATTTTCAGGCTGTATCGTTGTTTCTTGTCCCATAATATATCCCTTTGCCTTTACCCTTATCAAACTATCAGGTAAGAAATATAAAACACTAAAGAGGCATAAACAATGGTCGACAAACAACTTTCCGGAAGAGAAGTCATTTTTGAATTCAGTGTCGTGGGGCAATACGTCAAAGTTACGGCGATGGATACCAAAACACTGACAGAAGTTGTAATACAGGGGCCGATTACAGCGTCCGAAGAGATTCTGAAGTTTAATGCGACAAAGCGTTTAAAGTACGTTCTTGAAAAGAAGGGATTGATTTAGGCAGTTTTATTGCCTAATTTGCACACTCTTCATTTTCAACAAACTTGAAAATTGAAAATAGACCGACAAACTAAGAGGCAACAAATATGTTGCGCTATGCCTGTATAGCTTGCTATGTAAGGCGCGAACAATATTATATGTTGTCTGGTAACACAGATTGGACGCAATTATGAAGTGGATGAATAATCTAGCAACGCAGCTTCTATGGTCGGGCGAGATTTCCAACCGCGCAGAAAAACAGGTCGTCGCCGATAAATTAGCCGCAATGGTTAAGGATGGCCAGACTATTGGTGCAGGTTCGGGGTCAACATCGTTTCTGGCGCTTCAGGCCATAGCTGCCCGTGTACAGGAAGAGGGCTTGAATTGCCGCGTAATTCCTACATCTAAAGAAATCGAGATGTCGGCCTCTATATTAGGGTTGCAGGTCACAAGCCTTATGTCTGACAAGCCCGATTGGTATTTTGATGGCGCAGATGAAGTTGATGGGGGTAAAAACCTGATCAAAGGACGCGGCGGTGCTATGTATCGCGAGAAGCTTGTGATGTCATGTGCGGCGCAGACCTATATTCTGGTTGATCAGTCCAAATTTGTTAAAAAACTAGGTGAAAAGTTTGATGTACCAGTTGAGGTTCAGCAAGAAGCATTGCATTATGCTGAAACCCAGCTAGGATTGCTCGGCGCAAATACGGTAAATTTACGCTTGGCAGAGAAAAAAGATGGTCCGGTGATTACAGAGTCTGGAAATTTTATTTTAGACTGTAATTTCAGTGAGATAGGTTCTGATCTTGAGGCTAAGATTAAGGATTTGACTGGAGTCATAGAAAGTGGATTGTTTTGGGGGTATAACCCCGAGATTTTGTCTAATTAAAAAACGCGAAGGTCCGTATTTAGCAAATTACGGCAAAAATTAAGAGAAAGGTGTTAAGTCATGGAAAAAGCAGAGAAAACAGAACTGGACGAGACGTATCGTTTTTACAATCAGGGGCTAGAAACAGTCGATCCTGATATCTACGCAGCCATACAGGAGGAGCGCGAAAGACAGGGGGATTATCTTGAATTAATCGCTTCTGAGAATATGACATCTTTTGCCGTTATTCAGGCACAAGGATCTGTCCTTACAAACAAATATGCAGAAGGTCTTCCGGGTAAGCGTTATTACAGTGGCTGTGATGCTGTTGATAAGGTGGAAAATCTGGCTATTGAACGTGCGAAGAAGCTATTTAACTGTAAATTCGCAAATGTGCAGCCAAACTCCGGCTCACAGGCCAATCAGGCTGTGTACCTTGCTTTGATTAAGCCTGGTGACAAGCTGTTATCTATGGCGCTTGATCATGGCGGACATTTAACACATGGCTCACCTGTAAACGTATCCGGTAAATGGTTTAACGTTACGCAATACGGCGTACGCCAGCAAGACGGACAGATTGACTATGATCTGGTTGAAGAAATGGCCATTGAAAACAAGCCGGATATGCTCGTTTGTGGTGCATCGGCGTATTCTCCGATTATTGACTGGAAACGTTTCCGCGAAATTGCAGATAGAACAGGTGCTTACTTGCTTGCTGATGTGGCGCATTATGCTGGTTTGATTGCCGGTGGTGCTATTCCAAACCCATGTGATTATGCTGATGTTGTCACAACAACAACGCACAAGACCCTTCGTGGTCCACGTGGCGGCATGATTTTGTGGAACAACGAAGAGCTGACAAAGAAGATCAACTCTGCTGTTTTTCCTGGTATGCAGGGCGGACCACTAGAACATGTTATTGCTGGTAAAGCAGTGGCTTTTGGTCAGGCTTTGAAGCCTGAGTTTAAGGAATATGCGCATAACATTATCAAGAATGCGAAGGCTATGTCGGGCGCATTAATGGAGCGTGGTTATGATATCGTTTCCGGTGGTACTGATACTCATGTGTTCCTTGTTGATCTTAGAAAACAGGGCATTATTGGTCTTCCTGCACAGAAATCTTTGCATCGTGCGCATTTGAACTGTAACAGAAATACTGTTCCTGATGATCCGCAAACAGCATGGCAAACATCTGGTTTGCGCCTTGGCGCACCAGCCTGTACAACACGTGGCCTTACACAGGCCGAATTTGTTCAGGTGGGGCACTGGATTGCTGATGTGCTGGATGGTCTTCTTGAGAATGGTGAAGAGGGTAATGCGGAAGTCGAACAGCATGTCGCAAGCCAAGTGGCTGCTTTGTGTAATAAATACCCTATCTATAACAAAGCTTTAGGCTAGTTTATTGAAACTGTATATCGATCTTTTTTGAGGAGTAAACGCGCCCATGAGGTGTCCGTTTTGTAACAACGAAGAATCTCAGGTGAAGGACTCACGTCCTGCTGAGGATAATTCGGCGATTAGACGTCGTAGAGCGTGCCCTGAATGCGGGGCACGCTTTACGACCTATGAACGTATACAGTTGCGGGAGATGACCGTTGTAAAGGCAGGAGACCGCAGGCAGCCCTTTAACCGTGACAAGCTTATCAAGTCAATGCAGACTGCATTGCGTAAGAGGCCGGTGGAGCCGGACCAAATTGAAAAGACTGCAAATTCCATTGTGCGACAGTTAGAAGCTATGGGCGCTGCAGAGATTGAAAGTCAGGATATAGGCGGCCTGGTGATGAAGGCTTTGGCTGCACTGGATAGCGTAGCGTTTATCCGTTATGCCTCTGTCTATAAGGATTTCCGCGAGCCTAAGGATTTCAACTCATTTCTGGATGAGCTTAAAGAGATCAGCTCTAAAGAGTAGCGTGACCTGAGTTGCTACAGACCGCTCTTTCCTTAAAATGCGATAATATCCCTGCAGAATTCTCAACCATAATTTCTCTCTATTGCCCCGCATTTTTCCTGTGCTTTCCCTGTATTCCGTTTGTTTATACTTTTTGTGTATCTTAGGCATCGGTGCAATGCCGTGTTCTTCTATGGGGCGTTTTTTTAGCGAAGTTTCTGGCACGATATAGGCTATGAAGACTGCAGGTGGCGGTGACATTGTGTGGCTGAGAGAATAGGCGCAAGACCTTAAAAAAGCATGAGTGATGGATTGTTTGTTCGTCTGCTTTGGGGCGAGGTGTTAGAGCGTTACAAAGCATTCTACGGGTAAATTTGGCGCAAAAATGCGTGTTTTGTATTTTTTGGACGGATTTTTCATTCTACTTCGTTTTATAGCAGAGCGATTTCGCGTCAATTTTTCATGGTTTAATGCATATATTGGTTTTCTGTATTTCTCTTAATTTAATGTGAGCAATGGTTACGGCCGATTTGTCTGCGTTTTTATGTGCCGGTGTGTGAACCGTCAGAATAGCGAAATGGAGAAATTATGTTTTTGGGTGTTTTGCTGGTGACCTTATATGATTTTATGAAAGTTGTGATTTCCAATGATACGTAATTCGCCCTAATTTAGATGTCACCCATTGATTTAAAACGATTTTTTTTAATACAAAACGCGTTCAATCTGTAAAATTTCATAATTGTAGTAAAAATGCAAAATCGTGGCTGACTGACTTAATTTCTTGTGTCAGTGATTTTTATAATATGAACTCTGCTGGAAAATTTCGCTAAAATCAGTGAATTGCAATAAAATCAATGGTTTAGTAAAGCTATAGATTTTTGGATACTTTCTTCTAGCTAGATTTTTGTGCCTATTCTCTATGTTTCATGCTGTATCACGACGGGTCGTGATTATATTTTGTTCCGTTTCTGACCGTATTTAGCAGGTTTTTTGGTGGCTCATCGGATAATCACGGTTCATTTTCTGCTTCAAGGTGTTTTTGTGTCTATTGGGTGTTTATTCTTCGATCCGGATAATTTGAGACAATCTGATTACATTTGATGGTTCATGACGTATCTGAATCGTTAATTTGTTAATGGGGCATGACGGGTCACAGAATGTTTTCTGAGGGGGCAGTTTTATGACTGATTTTCAGACTGAGATCCGCGTAAAAATTAAAATTGGAAGAATAGGGATGAAATCGATTGATTAGATGGTCATTCACCTATAAAAACCCTGTATGAATAATGTCGCTTAAAAAGTCACTTTATAGGAATGAAAATTGTGAGTAGCAAGGCTAGTAAAAATAAAGGCTCTAAAATTGCAAGGCAGAGTGCTGCAAGACTTGTCGCAACACAGGCTGTTTATCAAGTCACTATGCAAGAGCAAGCGGCACACAGTGTAATTAAAGAATATATAGAGCATCGATTTGGCGATAGTCCTGACGGAGAAGAGATGGTCGTACCGGATAGTGCTTTATTTAAGCGTGTTGTTAGCGGCGTTGATCAATATGGATCGGATATTGATGAGCTGTTATCTTCTGCTAGAGCAAGCGGCAAGAAGAAAAAAGCAAAGATTGAAGACGTTGATGAAGCGGAAGAACAAAGTGATACTGTATCTGAAGCTTCAGAAGAAACGAAAACGGATAATATTGAGCCGCTATTGTATAGTATATTGCGCTGTGGTGTGTATGAGTTGATGCAGCCTGGCGATGTTGATGCGCCGATCATCATTTCAGATTATATGAATGTAACTGATGCATTCTATGATCAGGGCGAGAAAAAACTCGTGAATGCGCTTTTAGATAAAGTAAGCGGTTTCTTAAAAGACTAGACATTCCAAGTATATATTTTACTTCCATATAATATTGTATTTTAGAACACGGGAGCAATTATGACTGTATCGAACATTCGTGACTTTATGAATTTAAAGGGGGAGCGCCCTTTAGTGTGCTTGACCGCCTATACTTATTATATGGCGAATTTAATTGCCGATAGTACAGACCTTATATTGGTTGGTGATAGTCTGGGCATGGTTCAATATGGCATGAAAACGACAGTGCCTGTGACGCTTGAAATGATGGCGTATCATGGCGAAGCCGTTGTAAATGGCGCAGATCAGAGTCTGGTGGTGGTTGATCTGCCATTCGGGTCATATCAGGAGAGTCCAGAGCAGGCTTTTCATTCCAGCTCACAGATTTTAAAATTAACAGGCTGTGCTGCGGTTAAGCTTGAGGGGGGCGAGGAGATGGCCGAAACAATTGAATATTTGACCAAACGCGGTGTGCCTGTTTTGGCTCATATTGGTCTCAAGCCACAGTCAGTTCATGCGCATGGTGGTTATAGGATGATTGGCAAAACCGGCGATGAGGCAAGCGCAGTAATGAATGATGCTGTTTGCATTGCACAGGCCGGTGCGTTTGGAATGGTTATAGAATGCGTCGATTCTGCTCTTGCGGCGAAGATCACAAAAAAAGTTACAGTACCGACAATTGGAATAGGGGCCTCTAATGAATGTGATGGACAAATTTTAGTTACTGAGGATTTATTGGGTATGACCGGCGCAAAAGTTCCTAGCTTCGTTAAACAATATACAGAATTACATAAAGAAATCTCTGTTGCTGTGGATAAGTATAAGCAAGATGTTTTATCGCGAAGCTCAAATTAGTGTCATTGCTGTTTAATTTTTAATTTATTTTTTTGTCAATGTAACCAGCTGTTCTATATATGATTTTATGCCCAATAATATTTTAGATGATCTTGTTTTGCGTCTTCGTATGCGTTTCATTTTGATGGCATACGCATACACCTTATGGTTGTTTGTGTAAAACTTGCGTCAATTGTCATATAACGATAACCTAATATTAAAAACTTTCAGACTATTATTAGTGAGCGTTCTTTTTATTGGGGAATATTTAAGGGCGATAATTTACACGGTATTATAGGGATTAATCTTACCATGAGAATTTTATTACTCGCAGTAATGGCAGCGGTCGTAATTGGCGGCGGTGGCGCAGGCGGTTATTTTTACTTTAATAAGCCTGCGGAGGCAGCTTCGGATAAGAAGAAGGATAAGCATGGTGATGGTAAAGGCGGTTTAGAAGAGGCCTTTTTCGTTAGGCTTGATCCGCTCATCTTGCCCGTGATGGGGGATTATGGCGTAAGCGAGACCATTAGCATGGTTGTGGTTATAGAAGTTCCGGATGATAAAACCAAGGAGAAGGTTAAAATATTGTCGCCGCGCCTTAAGGACGCATATATACAGGATTTATACGGAACACTGAACAAGAATTACGCTCTGCGCGATGGTGTTGTGCAGGTGGGTATGGTCAAAGGACGTCTGACAAAAATAAGCCACCGTATTCTGGGCGAAGAAAATGTGAAGGATGTTTTGCTGGAAGTTGTGCAGCAGCGCCCTTTATAATTACTTTTCCAGAAATTACTTTTCCAGAGTTTTTTAAATCTGTTTATCCGTACATATTCCGTACATATATAGAGTCCATTATGATGATTCATAATATACACATCATATTATAGAGTATAATTTATCGCCTAAAAGTCACACAGAACTTATAAAATCAAGGCTCGGATTGTTATCCGGGCTTTTTTCGTTGCAATGATGATTAAAAAGATTTAAACAAGCGTCTTGCTTTGTTGGAAATAATTTTGCATTTTCAACCGATTGATGCCTAACCCCATCAATCACAATAAACAAAAATAATTCCCGAACCTTAAATACGAAATAAAGGGGTAAGAAATGTCTCAAATAGAACTAATGATTATAGGAGCCGGTATTTTGGCGCTTATATATGGAGCCTTGGCGTCACGCACTGTACTTATGAGTGATGCTGGTTCTGAAAGAATGCAGGAAATCGCCAAAGCGATCCAAGAAGGCGCTTCTGCATATCTAAATCGTCAATACACAACAATCGGTTATGTTGGTGTCGCTGTAACAGCTGTGCTTTGGTTCCTCCTTGGCTGGCACGTTGCTGTGGGCTTTTTAATCGGTGCGATCCTATCCGGTATTGCCGGATATGTTGGCATGAACGTTTCTGTAAGAGCTAATGTTCGTACAGCACAGGCTGCTTCTGAGAGCTTGAATAAAGCGCTTGGTGTTTCATTTAAGTCTGGTGCGATTACAGGTATGTTGGTTGTTGGCCTTGGTCTATTAGGTGTGACTGCATATTATATCGGTCTTAAACATCTTGATCTTGGTGGCCGTGAAGTCCTTGAAGGTCTTGTAGGTCTTGGTTTTGGTGCTTCATTGATTTCTATCTTTGCCCGTCTTGGCGGCGGTATCTTTACAAAAGGTGCTGACGTTGGTGCTGACCTTGTTGGTAAGGTTGAGGCAGGTATCCCTGAGGATGACCCAAGAAACCCAGCTGTTATTGCTGATAACGTTGGTGACAACGTTGGTGACTGTGCCGGTATGGCGGCTGACTTGTTCGAAACATATGCTGTGACTGTTGTTGCAACTATGTTGATCGCAAGCAGCGTGTTTGCTGGTGAAGCACAGGCAGCGATGATGCAATTGCCATTGGTTATTGGTGCGGTTTGTATTATCGGTTCTATTGCTGGTACATTCTTCGTTCGTTTGAAGGAAGGTTCAACAAATATCATGGGCGCTCTATACAGAGGTCTGATCTGGACAGGTATCATTTCAGCAGCTCTTGTTTCTTTTGTTCTTCTGAAAACAGATTTGTATACAGATATTCAAATGGCAACTGGTGAGATCCTTACAGCACAAAGCATTTTGTGGTGTGTTATTACAGGTCTTGTTATTACAGGTCTTCTGGTTTGGATTACTGAGTACTACACAAGTACTGAGTTCCGTCCGGTTCGCTCTATCGCAAAAGCATCTGAAACCGGTCACGGTACTAATGTTATTCAGGGGCTAGCTGTTTCTATGGAAGCAACTGCACTACCTGTTATCGTTATCGCTATCGGTATTTACGCTGCATTCCATTTTGCCGGATTGTTTGGTATCGCGCTTGCTGCGACATCAATGCTATCTCTGGCTGGTATGGTTGTTGCTCTTGATGCATATGGTCCTGTGACTGATAACGCCGGTGGTATTGCCGAGATGGCCGAACTGCCTGAATCAGTACGTGAGACTACAGATGCTCTGGATGCTGTTGGTAACACAACGAAAGCTGTGACAAAAGGTTACGCGATTGGTTCTGCCGGTCTTGCGTCACTTGTATTGTTCGCGGCATACACAGAAGAAATCGCACATTACTTGCCCGAGCTTGCAGATATCGAGTTCATGCTAAGTAATACATATGTTGTGATTGGTCTGTTTATCGGTGGTATGTTGCCTTACCTGTTCTGTGCGATGTCTATGACTGCTGTTGGCCGTGCGGCTGCTAGTGTTGTGATTGAAGTGCGTCGTCAGTTCAAGGAAATCAAAGGTATCATGAAAGGTACAGCTAAGCCTGATTACGGTAAAGCAGTGGATCTTCTTACACGCTCTGCTATTCGTGAGATGATTGCTCCATCACTTCTTCCAATCTTTGCACCAGCTATCTTGTTTGGTGTCGTTTGGGGGGTTAGTGGCTCTATGCTTCATGCTTTTGAAGCTCTAGGCGCTCTATTGATGGGTACAATCGTTACCGGCTTGTTCGTTGCTATTTCAATGACATCAGGTGGCGGTGCATGGGATAATGCTAAGAAATATATCGAAGAAGGTAACTTCGGCGGTAAAGGTTCTGATGCGCACCATGCTGCGGTTACTGGTGATACAGTTGGCGACCCATACAAAGACACAGCTGGTCCAGCGGTTAACCCGTTGATCAAAATTGCGAACATCGTTGCGATCTTGTTGGTTGCTATCGTTGGTAAATACTTCGCAGGTGTCTAAGTCACTGACTTAAGTCATATAAGATTTAAAGAGCCCCGCTGATTTCAGTGGGGCTTTTTTTTTGTTCATGCTGTATGTATCAGACTGGCAGCGTTATATCACTATATGAAATAGTGAGAGGATGACGCTTTATAACAAAAATATGCGATGCATTTGCAGGCCTATGGCACGACAATGCGCCTGAATGAAACGCGTTACGGGAGGGGGAGTAATCTGCGGAACATTATGAACGTCGCCCACGGAATAGTGGGGTAAACGGAATTGAAAGCAGTGCGTAAAACAGAGAAGGACTTATGGGCCTGCCGGATCAGGTGCGTTATTGTTGAACTTGCCAATGTTGCCGACAAGCTGCTGCATAACAGTGATCTCATTGCCCGAGGTTGGCGTGCTATCCTTTGTATAAGGAAGATCGATCCGATCAGCGTCTGCAATTTCTATCGTTTGTACGGTCTTCTTTTCGTCAAAAGTTACTACAACGACTTGTTCGTCTGTAACTGTAGCGTCAAAAATGCCGCGTTTTTCCGTCTCCTGACCGATATAATACCAGATCTTGTCATCAAAAGTTGATTTTGCAGTCGGGCTGCCGAGTTTCTTAACAACGTCATACTCTGTGTCTGTACCGGCTACGACTTCGGTGATTTGATAGTCTTTCAGGTAATTTCCGCGCACACTATGGGTTGGTGTGCAGCCTGAAATGCTAATGCTTGCAATGGATAGCAAGAATACGGATGAGTATGTCAGCAGTTTTGATTTGTTCATCAATTTCTTCTTCATCAATCTATTGGTTGATTCGTCAGTTGTTATTGTGCAAAACAATGTAACCAGTGTATGAATATCATATAACGTTCTTCAGGGAACAATATCAACAGAAATTGCCCATGCTTGCACAAATTAAACATAGAAATACTGACAAAAAGCGCATTGATGAATTATATGCGTTAATTATAGAACAATCACGCCATCAGGTGTTTTTTGACAAGTATAAGGTCGAAGATTCGGTTGATGGCCGCTTTGATATGATCGTTTTGCATGTATCTATAGTCATGATTCGTTTGCAACAGCTTGGCGAGGTTAAAAAATCACAGATGTTATTTGACCGTTTGTTTCTGGATATGGATCGAGCATGCCGGGAAATGGGGATTGGTGATTTGAGTGTCCCAAGACATGTAAAGCGTATGATGCTGGCCTTTAATGGTCGTATGCAAAGTTACAAGACACTTTTGGAGGGGAATGATGCGGACGGACTTAAAGCTTTTTTGATTCGTAATGTTTATGGCGGCGAGCAAATCATTAGTGATGAGGAGTTAGGCGCGCTTATTGCCTATATCAAGAGGGCTTACGCTCATTGCCTGACGCTTGATATGCAGCACATTATGGATGCAGATAATGTGTTTGTTGACGCACCGGTATAATAAGGTCACACATATATTCAAAATTTTAGTAGGGGACATGGAATGTCTAAAGAAACAAAGTTGCCATCTGAATGGAGCTATTTAGTCGATGCACGGGAGGTGACCGATGCGCCGACAAAGGTGCGCTTTGAAGCCTCAGAGGAAGAGCGTAAAAATCTAGCGCGTCGTTTAAACGTTATTGCGATTGATTACTTATATGCCGAGGCAACACTTGCACGCAGTGACAGCAAACATGTTGTCACAGTATCTGGTCGGTTTAAGGCAAATTTGGTGCAGAGCTGCTCTATTAGTGGTGAGCCTGTGAAGCAGAGTATTGAAGATGATTTTACAGGCTGGTTTGCCGAGCCAGATCAAGTTGTTTCGCTTATCAAGGTCAAACATGAGCGCGACGGCATTATGGACGGTGCAGAACAACAGATTCTGGATGAAAAAGATGATCCTGAGCCATTTGTGAATGGCAAGGTTGATGTTGGTGAACTGGCGTCGCAATATTTGTCATTATCTATAGATAATTTCGTTCATAGCGATGTATATGCATTGGATGAGGACGGGGACGTCCAGATGCGGGAGGAAATTCCGGCTGTGCGTAAGAATCCTTTTGAGGCGTTAAAAGACCTTAAGATCAAGGATAAGTAGAGATTTTATCTTTTTTATTGGGATTTTCCTTGCATAGACCTGTATTTTTCTGTATCAGAACAGGTCTGAGAAACTAGATAAAGAATTAACTAGATATATAGTAACTGGATATAACACAGGAATAATAAAATGGCTGTTCCAAAGAGAAAGACTTCGAAATCAAAACGCGACCAAAGACGTTCGCACGATGCTTTGAAACCTGTGAACTGGGTTGAAGACCGCGATACAGGCGAAGCCGTTCGTCGTCACCACGTTGACCTTAAAACAGGTATGTACAAAGGCCGTCAGGTTTTAGAAGAAAAAGCTTAAGCGATAATCTTGCTTAAAACCTTTCTGAAAAGAATGTTTCGTTGTATATAGGTAGGTATCATTAACTTACCTATTGTCTTCGCACCTTTACAATATTCAATCATATGACCGCAGATCAAACCTCCGCACATCAAGTTCAAGTTATTGCAATTGACGCTATGGGCGGAGACTTCGGCCCAGAAGTTACGGTCGAGGCTGCTTCGATTGCTTGTGCTAGCTCGTCATCTATACGTATCGTGTTTTTTGGTGATGAGGTGAAAATCACACCTTTTCTAGATTTATATCCCTCTTTAAAGACTGTCAGCAGTATTGTTCATACGGATAAGGTTATTTCCAATGAGGAAAAGCCATCTGTTGCTCTGCGCTCTGGTAAGGGGTCTAGCATGCGTCTTGCGATTGATGCTGTGAAGGAGGGTAGTGCGCAGGGTATTGTCTCCGCAGGGAATACAGGCGCGCTTATGGCGACATCCAAAATGGTATTTAAATGTTTGCCGGGCATTCAGCGCCCAGCCATTGCCAGTGTGTTCCCAACTAAGCACGGCGAGACTATTATGCTCGATTTGGGTGCGAATTTGTCGTGTGACCCGGAAGTACTGGTACAGTTCGCTGTTTTGGGCAGTGTTTATGCCAGAGCCGTTAAGAATATTTCCAAACCAAGCGTTGGTTTACTTAATGTTGGCTCAGAGGCTATGAAAGGCCCAGAAGAAGTCCGCAAGGCTGCCGATATTTTATCGCATATCAAATTTCCTGGTGAGTTTTACGGCTTTATCGAGGGAAATGATATTACAGCCGGTACAGTTGATGTTGTTGTCACTGACGGGTTTACAGGAAATGTAGCGCTTAAGGTTGCCGAAGGTGTTGGCAGCATGATCCGGCATTTTTTGAAAGAAGCATTCAAATCTTCGTTTTTATCAATGATAGGCGCAATATTGGCGCGTGGCGCGTTAAATCGTTTAAAAGGCCGCCTTGATCACCGTTTTTATAATGGTGGCATGTTTTTGGGTTTGAACGGGATATGTGTTAAAAGCCATGGCGGCATGGATGCTTATGGCTTTAGTCAGGCTATATTGGTTGCAGCCGATTTGATTCAAAACGGCTATAACGATAATGTTGCCACAGAAATAGAGCAGGTGATGAGCCAAGAGGGGTTTGTTACAGGTTCTGCAGTTATAAATGAGTAAAATGATGTCAGAATCTTCAAGTGTTAAACGTTCTATCATTACAGGTGTCGGGTCTTTTTTACCTGGTGAGCCTGTTAGCAACGTAGATCTTGAAAAGACAATCGATACTTCGGATGAATGGATTAAAAAGCGCACAGGTATAGAGCGCCGCCATATTGCGGCCAAAGATGTTTCGACTTCTGATATGGCTGTTGAGGCGGCAAGACAGGCGCTAGAGCATAGCGGGTACCAGCCTTCGGATATTGACGGCATTATTGTTGCGACAACAACGCCGGATCAAACGTTTCCTGCGGTTGCGGCGACTGTGCAGGCGCGGCTTGGTGTTCCGATTTGTCCGGCATTTGATGTGCAGGCGGTTTGTTCAGGATTTGTTTATGCGTTAAGTGTTGCCGATAGCCTTGTTCGCACCGGTCAATCAAAGCGTATGCTCGTGATTGGCGCCGAGAAAATGACTTCGCTTTTAGATTGGAATGATCGTACCACTTGTGTCTTGTTTGGCGATGGAGCGGGGGCTATTGTTTTGGAACTTGATGAACAAGGGCAGGGCAGTATTGAAGATCGTGGTATTTTATCAACCCATCTTTTTGCCAATGGTGAATTAAAAGATATTCTATATGTGAATGGCGGGCCTTCAACCACAGGACAGGTCGGCCATCTTGTGATGGAAGGCCGCGAGGTGTTTCGCTATGCTGTTGAATATATGGCTGATGTTGTTCAGAAAACATTGGATCATAATAATATTAAAGCTTCGGATATTGACTGGCTGATACCGCATCAGGCCAATACTCGCATTATTGCCGCCACAGCAAAGAAGCTTGACTTGCCGATGGAACAGGTAGTTCTGACTGTTGCAGATCATGGAAATACCTCTGCAGCATCCATTCCTTTGGCTTTATCGGCGGCTGTTCATGATGGGCGTATTAAAAAAGGCGATCTACTATTGCTCGAAGCATTGGGCGGTGGTCTTACCTGGGGCGCAGCACTCATTCGTTTTTAGCCTGCAAAACACACCATAATTTAAGAAATTCGTGTTACCCTTTGAATTGAATCAATTTTTTTAGGTTGAAAGTTGACGTATGCGATCTGAAAAGGTAGTGTCAAATTATTCATATAGAAGAGGTGGGCATGGAAAACCATACTATTACAAGAGCTGATCTTGCAGAAGCAGTGTATGAAGAAGTCGGTTTATCACGTAATGAGTCTTCGGACTTGGTGGAAGCCGTACTGGACGAGATATCGACCGCTTTGGTAAAAGGCGAAAATGTGAAGATATCATCATTTGGAAGTTTTTCCGTGAGACAAAAAGGTGAGCGTGTTGGGCGTAACCCTAAAACAGGTGTTGAAGTGCCCATTAAACCTAGAAAAGTCCTAGTGTTTAAAGCTTCTCATGTGTTAAGAGATCGGGTAAATGAATCCAGCTAACTAGTTGAAGAGCAAAGATAATTGGGATGAGTAATTCATGAGTACTATTCAGAATAAGCAAGCTAGCTTTATAGCAGATACAGATTCAGCAGCAGACGAAGCGTCTTCGAAAAGCAATTCTCCTGCAGCACGCAGAAGAGCGCGTAAATCGGCGACAGCTTTCAGAACGATTAGTGAAGTTGCGGATATTCTTGATGTACAGCAACATGTGTTGCGTTTTTGGGAAACCAAATTTACACAGGTCAAGCCGTTGAAAAGAGGTGGCGGCCGTCGTTATTACCGTCCTGAAGATGTTGAGATTCTAAAACGTATTCATCACTTGCTTTACACTGAAGGTTACACAATCAAAGGCGTTCAAAAGCTTTTAAAGGGGCAGGGTAAGAACCAGATTATTGCACAGGAATATGCTGTGGTTGAAGATGAAGCGGCCGCAGAT
>JAUILO010000041.1 GCA_030432775.1 Alphaproteobacteria bacterium | reverse complement strand
ATATATTTGCGCATATTTTTCGGTTATTTCACTAATCGGCTTACCGGTTTGTCTGGATGCTTCTATAATTTTATCATCCACATCGGTAATATTGGATACATATGTCACTTTCGGATAAATACTGCGCAGGACATCTGCCAGCAAGTCAAAAACCACCGCCATACGTGCGTTGCCGATATGCGCATAATTATACACTGTCGGACCACAAGCATATAAACGGATATGCGCTGCATCCAGTGGAATGAAATCTTCTTTGTGTCCGGAGATTGTATTATGTACTTTAAGCTTATTCATCGTCTTCGTATTCCGTGGTGTTAGGTCCTGTTTTTATAAATTTTGTCCAAAAATATACGAAAAGTTGGACAAAACGATAAAAATACGCATATCTATGGCTATTAGTCTTATAACAAAACCAATATTGAAAACATAGAGCATAATAAACCATGAGCAGTGTCAAAGCGATTAATGAAGCGGTAGATCAGAAATTAAAAACAAACAACGCCACAGACGATGTCATCGTTGACGCGCCAGAATGTTGCAGTGATCACAGATGCGAAAGCAAAGCCATGGATAATCTGGATAACATGTCAGACATCATGACAACGAATACACGCCCTTCACGTGCAGAGGCTGAAGAAGCTGTGCGGACATTAATCAAATGGGCCGGTGATGACCCCACGCGTCCGGGGATGATCGAAACACCTGCACGTGTGACAAAGGCCTATGAAGAATTTTTCGCAGGTTACCGCCAAAACGCTGAAGACGAACTCAGCAAAACATTTGAAGATATCATCGGCTATGACGACTTTGTTCTAGTCAAAAACATTGATTTCACATCACATTGTGAACACCATATTGTACCAATTATCGGCCGCGCCCATGTTGCATACTGGCCGGATCAAAAAATCGTTGGCATTAGCAAGCTCGCACGTATTGTTGACATCTATGCCAAACGAATGGTTTCACAAGAAAACATGACACGCCAAATCGCCGGCGTTATTGATGACGTGTTACAGCCAAAAGGTGTTGCTGTTGTTATCGATGCTGTTCATCACTGCATGAGTACACGTGGTGTCGGTAAGCCCGGCAGTTCTACTGTGACCAGCATGTATACAGGCATATTCAAAGAAGACCCGACCATTAAAGACCGCCTGTTACGCGCAATCTAACTATACAGTCTAAATCGTACAATCTAACATTGACTTATATTGGTTCTCAAAACGCGCATAATAAAAGCGCTTTACTGCCACTATAGCATTAAGAAATTCAGTAAGAGCCCTTTAGTCAAGGCTCTTTATAAGAGCTACGAGCGAAAATTAATTGACTGTTGTCTGCTCGGGGATTGCCGTTGAAACCATGATCGGCTTACTGATATAGGGTGATTTTGCTACCGTGAATAACAATCTTTCCTTGGAAAACGGCTTCTTCAAAAATCCGGTTGCACCACGATCATACGCAGAAAGAATACTTTCTTTCAGTGTATCGACGCTAAGCATAATAACATAAGCATCCGGATCAACATGCATAATCGCATCAAGCGTCTTCAAACCGCTTAGGCCTGGAAGGTGGATGTCCAAAAACACAACATCCGGCGCATGTTCAATATAACTAATGACCGCTTCTTCGCCGTTTTTAACCAAAATAGCCTCTGTTTCCTTATTGACGATATTCATCGCGTAAGAACCTGTGAACTGGTCATCTTCAACAATCAAGACAACCGATTCCTCGCGCCTTTTTCGGCGAATTCCAATTGTTGAACATTTATTGACTTCTGAAACCGCCATATAGGCATCCATACATCTGGCCGATAATAAACGCGCATCCACCATTTTCTGGACGTTATACATATCCCCCGCCAGCGTTTTATAACTACACTGAACGGATTTATCGGCCTCTTGCAATTTAACATAGATGGATTTAATTAATTCTTGTTCCTTGGGCGAAGCCGGACGCGCCAGCACTAAAATATCGCCATCTTTGAACTGATAAACAACACAATCATTGATCGGTTCGAACAACATACTGGCCTTTTCCAGTAACACAGAGCTGCCTTGTTGCACAGATGCTATGAGCTGCGCGATTTTACCCGGATCAGCCATAATTTTTTCGTGGCTCAATTTACTGGAAAAATGGCTACAAATACTCACCCAGCCTTGTGGCTGTTGTTTGATCTTGTCTAGATATTTAAGCAAGTGATGCTCTGGACTTTCCTGAACAATCTGCATTTTATGCCCCCAGTATTACTCTAAAAGCCTTATCCCCATAAGACTGATCTGCCAATCGAATAAATCTCATAACTGCCGGATTACAAAGAAAAACCCTTGAGGCAACTATATCAAGAACATATTCGGTTAGCCCACAATAACGGACTAACTATTCAAATTATCTAATATAATCCTTAATTTTCAATGTATAATTCGGGGAAATGTGTATTTTCTTACTTTTTATTTACTTTTGGACACATGAAATGTAGCTTCATTATAAGTAAAATTTTACGCAACCAACCTGAAGCCCATTCTCAATTGAACATCACAGCTAAACACTTAATTAATACCTTGTCGGTTATTCTTATAAACCGGATAGTATGCAAGCGAGGAAATAGGCTAAGAAATCAAGTTTTTATCATTTTATTAATTGAGCTGATTGTCTGAGATCAATACATCTTCTATGATGATAAATTAGAATAATATGTGTGTTTGGAACCTGTAAACTGATATGTCGTTTTTGAAAAAAGAATTTAAAAAAGAGCTAGATAAACCGACTTATGTGTATGGCACACAGACGGTAGAGCTCAATACAACTATTCGCAAAGGTGAAAAACACAGCTTCAAATTCTACCCCTCAAGAATCTGGAGCAGCCGGATCAACTGGCGCATCGCAATCACGTGTTTCTTCACAGTCCTGCTTATCCAATGTGCTATTATTACTTTTTTGCTGCATAGCTATGAAAAACACCAGCTTGTTGGGTTAAAAGAAGTTGGCCGCAGTGAGCTTATATCAATGATTACGGCACAAAATCAAGCGACATCCAAAAAAGATTTCCCTGTAAGCAGGGCCGAAGCAGAGCGCTTGTTTTCTTCCAGTAAAATCACGGGTATCTCGATATTTGCATCAAATTTGGCACATCTGCAGAACCATGGGCAAAAGACAACCCTGCAACTGCAAGACGTGGCCTCCGGAGAATTTAAAAACAATTATCTCAGCCCGTCTGGCGCAACATATGAAGTCGTTTTAAGGCCGGATGATCTAAACCGCCCCTATATAGCCATTTTACAATTTGATACGACCTATATTAAGGGCGATGTATTTGAATATGTTCAGGAAGCAGTTCTTATCATCCTGCTTGTATCGTTATTTGTGACCATTGTTATTGTGGTCTCGGTCGGTAACTTCCTGCTAAGTCCTGTATTATTTATGCGTGAGAATTTGCTGCGCGCCATAGAAAATCCGGAGAACCCAAAGGTTGAGGACTCACCATTTGCCACCAATAACGAGATTGGCGAATCTATTGATCTGGCCACAAAGTTGATCAAACAAAACGCTGAGAATATTCGGCGTATTAAAAGCGCTGCTGAAGATAAAATTCATAAACTGGCCTATTACGATACGCTGACAAACCTTCCAAACCGTACATATTTCCTTCAATCAATGGTTAAGCTTGGCCATGGTGAAGACGGTAAAACAATGGGACGCTTTTGTGTTGTGACCATTGACCTTGACCATTTCAAGGATATTAACGATACGATGGGATATAATATTGGTGATGCTATTTTACGTGCGGTTGGAAAGCGTTTGCGCTCTTCTTTGCCGGAATCAGCAATCGTTGCCAGAATTGCCGAAGATGAATTTTCAGTCGCCATGCCGCTAACCAAAGATGTGACCGATGGCCGCGAAATCGGAGTTCGTATTTCAAATGTTATTAAAAGCTCGCCGTTTAAAGTCTTCACCGAAGATTTTCAGGTCAGAGCCTCCGTTGGTGTCTCCACATTCCCGGATGATGGCACAGATGTAGAGCAAGTATTAAAGAACTCAGATATTGCGCTAAACCGCGCCAAAGAAGAAGGCCGCGATCTTGTTAAAGAATATTCCGAAGACTTTGACCGCGCCGTACAACAACGCTTCCAGATCTTGCGTAACCTTCGTGATGCGCTGGAACATGACCAGCTATTACTGCATTACCAGCCACAAATTGACCTTCGTGATGGCCGTATTATCGGTGCCGAAGCGCTTATTCGCTGGTGGAAGCCCGATGGCAGTAAAGAAGGCGGCAGTTTCATTCCACCAATCGAGTTTATTCCAATTGCCGAGCAATCCGGCTTGATTGTTCCTATTGGTGAATGGGTTCTGAAAACAGCTTGTGAATCTGCGGCTATTATTCAGGAAAAAGGTTATGACATGCGCATTGCCGTCAACGTATCCGGCGCGCAGTTCTATCAAAGCAACCTGATTGGCTATGTTGAAAATACAATTGCAGATAGCGGCCTTAAACCTTCGAATCTTGAGTTAGAGGTGACGGAAAGTGTGTTTATGGATGATATTTCGCACGCAATTACAACACTGCGCAACCTGCATGGTTTGGGCCTTGAACTTGCCATTGATGATTTCGGCACCGGCTATTCATCACTATCATATCTCCGTCAGTTCCCAATTGACCGTTTGAAGATTGACCAATCATTCATTCGAAATGCGCTGAACAACCCTGATGATGCTTCAATCGCGCGTACAATTATTCGCCTTGGCCACTCGCTGAACCTTAAAGTTATTGCTGAAGGGGTGGAGACATACGAACAGCAGGCTTTCTTATCCGAAGAAAACTGTGACGAAGTGCAAGGATATCTTTATGCAAAGCCTATGAGCTTTGAAGACTTCGATGCGTTCATCGAAGAATGCAAAGGTTATGTTCCTGACGTTTCTTGATTGATTTTTTGTTCTCCTAAGGGTATCAAGACCCATGATGAAAACACCCTATATATCACATCGCGCAAGCACAGCATTAACCGGAGAGGTTCGTATCCCCGGTGATAAATCCATGTCTCACCGCAGCTTGATGTTCGGTTTGCTGGCCAAAGGCCGCACAACCGTCACAGGATTGCTTGAGGGCGAAGATGTAATGGACACAGCCGAAGCTGTGCGCAAACTTGGCGGCAAGGTTGAAAAAGACAAAGAAAACGATATCTGGAATGTTGACGGTATTGGTCTTGATAAGCTGCAATCCCCCTCATCAGACCTGCAAATGGGCAATAGCGGCACATCAACACGTTTGTTAATGGGGTTAATCGCAGGCCATAATATTACAGCCCGTATGATTGGCGACGCCTCGCTAAGCAAGCGCCCAATGAACCGCGTTATTGTACCCCTTGAACAAATGGGCGCAAAATTCGAAAGTACGGAAGGTGGCCGTTTACCACTTAATATTTTCGGCTCTAACGCATTAAAACCAATCAGCTACAAACTACCCGTTGCCTCGGCACAGGTAAAATCAGCCATTTTGCTTGCCGGTTTAAATGCCGAGGGTACCACAACCGTGATTGAGACAAAACCAACCCGTGACCATACAGAAAATATGTTACGCCATTTTGGTGCACAGGTTGATGTTGAAGATCTGGACGATGGCGCGCAAGCTATTCATATACATGGTAAACCCGTATTAAAACCTTGTCATATCGATGTGTATGCCGACCCGAGTTCGGCAGCATTTCCGGCCGTATCGGCTTTATTGGTACCAGGATCAAAGGTAACATTACACAATGTCGGCCTGAATGAACGCCGAAGCGGCGTGTTTTCTACACTGATTGAAATGGGCGCAGATATTCAGTTCATTAACGAGCGCAATAATAGCGGCGAGCCGGTTGCAGATATTGTTATTACCGGTGGCAAACCCCTCAAAGGTATTACCGTACCGGCAACGCGCGTTCCAAGCATGATTGACGAATTTCCTATTTTATCTATGGCCGCAGCCTGTGCCGAAGGCACTACATATATGAGCGGACTTGAAGAATTGCGCGTGAAAGAAAGCGACCGTTTGAAAATGGTTGCCGATGGCTTGAAAGCCTGCGGCGTTGACCTTATAGAAGGTGAGGACAGCCTGACCATTCATGGCACCGGCACACCGCCAAAAGGCGGCGCGTTCATCGAAACTGCGCTTGATCACCGTATTGCCATGAGCTTTTTAATTTTGGGACTGGCCACACAGGAACCAGTCAGCATTGATGATGTTGCGCCGGTTGCAACAAGTTTTCCGAACTTCATTACAATGATGGCGGATCTGGGCGCGAACATGCATCCCCTTGATCAAAATAAAGGTTGCACAGATAGTGCTGGCAATGCGTGCTGTGTTTAACCCTTCACCATCACCTAAGCAATGCCTAAAGGCAGAATAGTCACCATGCAACAATCAAGTACACCAGTCATTGCTATTGACGGCACCGCAGCCAGCGGCAAAGGCACATTATGCCGCCGCCTTGGTCAAACCCTCGGCTTTGCTGTGCTTGATACGGGTAAGCTATACCGCCTTATTGGCATCAGGGTTTTGAATACGGGCATAGACCCGCAGGATGAGGATGCCGTTACGCAAATCGCGCAAGGACTTCAAACCAGCCTGAGCCTTGATGAATTAAACGATCCGCAATTGCAAAGTGATGAAGCGGGAACCATGGCATCTATTACCGGCCAATATGCAGGCGTCCGTCAGGCTTTACTTGATTTCCAGCGCCATTTTGCCGCTCACCCACCCGAAATAGCCGGAATTGGCGCTGCCAAAGGGGCGATCTTAGACGGAAGAGATATCGGAACAGTGATAGCGCCGGATGCAGATGTCAAAATTTTCATTACGGCCGATTTACAGATCAGAGCAAAAAGACGATATAAAGAGTTGCAATCTCAAGGCATTCCGGTTACATATGATGCGGTTTTTGAAGATATGAAGGCTAGAGACGTTCGTGATTCATCAAGATCATCCGCGCCAATGTTACCGGCAGAGGATGCTCACCAGATTGATACGAGCGATATGACAATAGATCAGGCCTTTGATAAAGCTATCAGCATTATTAATGACGCGCTTTAACCTTTAATATCATTTCAAGAACTATAAAAGGCAGGAAACATCCCGGGCCACGGCCTGTACAGCGGATTGTTATCTGTCTATTTAAATTTCGGAAGGAATAAGAAATATGGCACATATAGCCGCAAATCTTAAAGACCAAACAGACTCAAAGGAGTTTGCTTCACTCCTTGAAGACTCTATGAAGCAACGCGAAAATTTCCAGGGATCAGTAGTAGAAGGCAAAATTGTCACAATTGACAAAGACTTCGTACTTATTGACGTGGGCCTCAAATCAGAGGGCCGCATTCCCGTACGTGAATTCACTACACCAGGGCAAGACTTCGAGCTTAAAACTGGTGATACAGTGGAAGTGTTTGTTGAACGCATGGAAAACCGTGACGGAGAAACATCACTATCACGTGACAAGGCTCGCCGTGAAGAAGCATGGAAAGACCTTGAAGTATCTCATGAGAAAGAAGAGCGCGTCACTGGCGTGATCTTTGGACGTGTTAAAGGTGGCTTCACAGTTGACCTTGGTGGTGCAATTGCATTCTTGCCAGGTTCACAAGTTGATATCCGACCAATCCGTGATGTATCTCCACTTATGGGTACACCACAACCATTCCAAATCCTTAAAATGGACCGCGCACGTGGCAACATCGTTGTTTCACGTCGTGCAGTACTTGAAGAAAGCCGCGAAGAAGCTCGTTCAGATCTTCTTGATGGTCTATCAGAAGGTCAAGTCCTTAAAGGCGTGGTTAAAAACATCACCGATTACGGTGCGTTTATTGACCTTGGCGGAATTGACGGACTATTGCACGTCACAGACATCTCATGGAAACGTATCAACCACCCATCAGAAGTTCTTAATGTTGGCGATACAATTGACGTACAGGTTATCCGTTACAATCAGGAAAACCAACGTATCTCACTCGGTATGAAACAACTTGAGAGCGACCCTTGGGATAGCGTTATTGCTAGCTACGTTGTCGGCAGCGTTCACAAAGGTACAGTCAGCAACATTACTGACTATGGTGCATTTGTTGAACTATCTGAAGGCATCGAGGGCTTGGTACACATTTCTGAAATGTCTTGGACAAAGAAGAATACTCACCCAGGTAAAATCGTTTCAACATCCGAAGAGATTGACGTTATGATTCTTGAGATTGATCAAGAAAAACGTAGAATTTCTCTTGGTGTGAAACAAACACAGGAAAACCCATGGATTGAATTCGCCGAGAAACATAAATCTGGCGACATTCTTGAAGGCGAAATTCGTAACGTTACAGAATTTGGTCTATTCGTTGGTATGCCTGGCGACATTGACGGCATGGTTCACCTGTCAGACGTGTCTTGGGAAGATTCAAGCGAAGAAGTTCTTCAGTCATTCAACAAAGGCGACATGGTTAAAGTCAAAATTCTAGAAGTAGAATCAGACAAAGAACGTGTAGCACTTGGCATCAAGCAACTCAGCGATGATCCATACGCATCTGCTCTTGACGGCATCAAAAAAGGTGAAGTCATTACAGGTACAATCTCTGAAATCGGTGACAAAGGTATCGAAGTCACAGTGAACGAGACTGTAAGCGGATTTATCAAAAAAGCTGACTTGTCTAGAGAAAGATCAGAGCAACGCCCAGACCGATTTGCAGTTGGTGAAAAGGTTGACGCGAAGGTCATGACTATCGACAAGAAGAGCCGTAAACTGAACCTATCTATCAAAGCACGCGAAATCGATGAAGATAAGCAAGCTCTTGAGACATTCGGTTCAACAGAAAGCGGCGCTTCACTTGGTGATATTCTTGGTGCAGCTTTGAAAGACCAAGGCTCAGAAGCCGAAGATAAAAAGCCAGCCAAGAAAGCAGCAGCGAAAAAAGACGATTCTGAAACAGCAGCGAAGAAAAAAGCTCCTGCGAAGAAAAAAGCTGCAGCTAAAGACGAAGCTGAAAAATCTGAAGACTAAAATTACGTAATGATATTCGACCCTAGTGGTCACAAAATCATACTAAAAACCAGGCAATTTAACCGTTGCCTGGTTTTTTTATTATAGGGTCAAAAAGCCTTATTTCACCCCATGATTGCTAGACTTTAGTATAAAACAACACCGCATCATTACCAAAAAACCCTTTACTATCAATGGGTTTTACTTGACGTGGCGACACAAAATAGGGCATCCTATAAGTATAGGTTATTTTTGAATGGGTCAGTATTGACCCTATAGTGGATAGAGATCGTTACGGATGAGTTTCGGCAAATTCTCACCACATTTTGCAAGTATGATTTTAAAGAAATGATCAAACAGGCCATAAGGGCCAAATGGAGCGGACCATGACAAAATCGGAACTTATTCAAAAGCTGGCAGAAAGAAACCCGCACCTTTATATGCGTGATGTCGAAAAGATTGTTGAGACAATCTTTGACGAAATCACAGAAGCTTTGGCACAAGGTGACCGCGTAGAACTTCGTGGCTTTGGTGCATTTTCCGTTAAACATAGAGATGCCCGCACAGCAAGAAACCCACGTACCGGTGAAAGCGTTCAGGTTGAAGCCAAAAAACTTCCATTCTTCAAAACAGGTAAAGCGCTTCGCGACAGTCTGAATAAAGACGAAACATCTATTGATGAAGAAGTTGCGCCAACAAACTGGTAAAACAATCTTGTCTTTTAATCATCCATAAATAAACACGCACCGCCAGCGCCCATTGGCATTCGTTCCGGCCACAAAAGAACGGTTTGGTATATTATTGATTTATAGCCACTGCGCTATGGGTTATGCTGTGTGATATTAATTATTGATCTTCTACCAGACTAAGATTCAGAATACTCAAACTCAGGATATTTAAGCTCAGAATGCGGGCACAGGAACATACAAGATGATCACGCTTTTTCGATTCATAATTTTTATTGCTGTTAGTGCTGTGTGCATATTCTTTGCCTTGAGCAATCAAGACACCGTCGCTGTGACATGGAGCCCGATTAGCGAGGCCATAAACATACCTGCGTATATATTGGCACTTGGTGGACTGGCGACCGGCTTTATTATTGGTGTGCTTATCACATGGCTTAATTTCATTCCGGTGCGCTTTGAAAACAGAAAGAATAAGAAGCTTATCCATAAACTGGAAAAAGAACTGGAGAACTATGTAGAGCATGAGGATGAAGGCACAAACAATGACTTAATGATATCGACACAAGGCGCGCAGGACGATATATAACGTCCCTAGGTAACAAAAAGATACTGGCAATCACCCGCTCCAGATGCGACAACCAACCATACAGAGATACGATGATGAATACAGCCCCGACAGACCCCATATATTGCTCCATAGACACAGATGATCTGGATAAAGCAAAAGCCCTTAGCAACAGCCTGGCGGCGGTTAATTGCTGTATAAAGCTCGGTTTACAGTTCTTCAACGCCCACGGACCACAAGGCGTGAGAATTATACGCGATGCCCATCCGGATTTATCGATTTTTCTAGATCTAAAATACCATGACATTCCAAATACTGTTGCACAGGCCGTTAAAGCGGCGGTACCGCTACAGGTTCAATATATTAATGTTCATGCCAGCGGCGGCGCAGAAATGATGCGGGCAGCCAAGAAAGCGGCAATTGATGAAGCGGATCGATTGGGCGTAAGCGCACCCAAAGTGCTGGCGGTGACAATACTGACCAGCCTGAGCGACGAAAATCTTGATGAGATCGGCTATCGCGGTAATTCGGCACAACAAGTAGTACAGCTTGCAAAGCTAACTCAGGACGCCGGACTTGACGGTATTGTTTGTTCACCGCACGAGATTACCCAAGTTCGACAAGTTTGCGGTGATGATTTCATCCTGATGGTGCCGGGCATACGCCCACAGAGCCACGAAAACGGCAGTGACGACCAAAAACGTATAATGAGCCCGGCGCAAGCCATTAACGCTGGCGCCAGTCATTTGGTCATTGGGCGCCCCATCACGCAATCTGATGATCCCGCACAGGCGGCGCAGGATATTTTGAAGCAGATTTGCAGATAAAATAGCAACTTTCTATCGCATTAATATCTTTGTATTTAAAATGTTAATATAGTAATATTGCATTGCAACATGATCATAGAATTCATGGGCGATTTTGGGTAATTATTTTGCGCTTCATCACACATGACCGTTATGGGCAGGAGGTGTTTTATGCTAGAGATTGTTGGTCTTTTCGCAGGTTTCTTGACGACTTTAAGTTTCTTACCACAGGCAATAAAAATTATACGAACACGGCAAACAGAGTCGATTTCGCTGATCATGTATTCTGCCTTTGTGGCCGGTGTATTCTTATGGATTTTATACGGCATCATGATCAATAGCCTGCCACTTCTTATGTGGAACGTATTGACCTTCGCGCTTGCCGGAACCATACTGACGCTTAAGGTAAGGCTCGGTTAAAAAACGCATATTTTATATTCATAGATTTACACAAATAGCATTACCAATAAAATACACATCAAAAGTATATTTATATGGAAAATGCTTGACAGAGTATTAACAGATTAATACACTCCGATCCATATTTGATAAGAATTTGGGTTACCTTGTCATACACATAGTTTATGCTGTGCGCGTTATTCGAATAAATTGGTAACACAGTCATTTAAAAAGGGATAAACCCTGAAAAGATATTCATAGTCATAGTGGGTGGCAGTCACTATGAAGTACAACCTTTAAACAAGAGAATCAAATAGATCCATGATCGACATAAAAATATGCGGCGTCACCACTGCGGATGCTATTGAAGCTGCCATTAAGCACCAAGTTAAATATATCGGCCTTGTCTTTTATTCCCCGTCCCCGCGCTCTATTAAGCCTGAAGATGCCGCAAAGCTCATTGCGCCTTATATCGGCGAGATTGAATTTGTTGGCTTATTTGTTAATGCATCGGACGAGAAAATCACAAACACTCTTGATCAAGTAAAACTTGATATGATCCAGCTTCACGGCTGTGAAACGCCGGAACGCGTGCGTGAGATTAAAGCAATGTCCGGACTACCAATCATCAAAGCCTTCCCAATTGAATCCAAAAAAAGCCTCCACAAAATCCCTTCTTATTACAAAGACGTTGAATGGTTCTTATTTGATGCCAAGCCTGGCCCGAATATTAACAAAATGACGGGCGGGATGGGTCGTACTTTTGACTGGAGCCTGCTTGAAGGATATCAAAGCCCGCGCCCATGGATGCTGGCTGGCGGTCTGAACAAAGATAACGTACCCGATGCGTTATTGATGTTGCGGCCAAATGTTGTAGACCTGTCCAGCGGACTCGAAACAGCACCCGGTATCAAATGCCCGCAAAAAATAAAAGAATTTATTGAAACTATCAAACAGACTCATTACGACTAGTTACACAATATACAACTAGCGTAAATCCATACAACCACATAGGGATAACGTACATCCCGTAGTAACGAAACAAAGAACACAAAAATGACCCAGAACAGCTTTAAACACGGCCCTGATGAAAATGGCCATTTTGGCATATATGGCGGACGTTATGTCGCCGAGACCCTCATGCCATTAATCCTGAGCGTTGAAAAAGCCTATAACGAAATCAAGACCGATCAGACATTCTGGGATCAGTTCAATTATTTATCCAAAGATTATGTCGGACGCCCAAGCCCGCTTTATTATGCCGAAGCAACTACAAAACATTTAGGCGGTGCGAAAATTTATTTCAAACGTGATGAGCTAAACCATACTGGCGCACACAAAATCAACCATTGTCTGGGACAGGTCTTACTCGCAAAAAAAATGGGGAAGACCCGCATTATTGCCGAAACCGGCGCCGGCCAGCATGGCGTTGCCACCGCAACGGTTTGTGCATTATTTGATTTGCCTTGTACCGTGTTCATGGGCGCAGAAGATGTAGAGCGCCAAAAACCAAATGTATTCCGCATGAAATTACTGGGTGCGGAAGTTGTGCCGGTAACATCCGGTTCGGCAACGTTAAAAGATGCCATGAACGAAGCACTTCGCCACTGGGTGTCTCATGTAGATGACACATTCTACATTATCGGAACGGTTGCAGGACCGCACCCATATCCGGAAATGGTTCGTGATTTCCAGTCCGTTATTGGTAAGGAAGTCAAAGAACAAATCATGGAACGCGAAGGCCGTATGCCTGATAGTCTTGTGGCATGTATTGGCGGCGGATCAAACGCAATGGGCTTATTCTATCCATTCCTGGATGACAAAGACACACGCCTTGTTGGCGTTGAAGCGGGCGGCCATGGCGTTAATACAGACCAACATGCCGCCAGTATTACAGGCGGATCCGCCGGCATATTGCACGGTATGCGAAGTTACTTCCTGCAAGATGACGATGGCCAAATCACCGAAGCACACTCTATTTCCGCTGGGCTCGATTATCCGGGAATTGGCCCCGAACATGCAGGGCTTCACGACCAAAAGCGCGTTGAATACGTATCTGTCACAGATGACGAGGCTCTTGAGGCATTCCAGCTCTGCTCTAAGCTAGAAGGGATTATACCCGCGCTTGAACCGTCCCACGCCTTCGCCCATGTCATCAAAATGGCGCCAAAATTACCTGCTGATCATATTCTTGTCATGAACTTATGTGGGCGCGGCGATAAAGACATATTTACCGTTGCCGATAAATTGGGCGTGACTATATAAAATTATAAACAGCATATAATACTTCGCACCTCAACCGGAAGATAAGACATTATGGATCAGGCAAATACAGTCAGTATGGAAAAGAAAACCATATATGAGAAAATTCAACAGGATGCCTTTACGATTATTGGTATTGATGTCGTCACATCCAACAAAGACGACAAGGCCGTTGATGATATAAACGCCCTATGGCAAAGATTTGCCACAGAACAAGTGCAAGACAACATACCGGGCATTACAAACAAAGATTACATCTTTGCTATCTACACCGATTATGAAGGTGACAACACCCAGCCCTTCAGACTCGTTATCGGGTGTCAGGTTGAAACTATGCCAGATAAACTTCCTGAAGGTATGGTCGCACATACGGTTCCGTCCGGTGCATATGCCCTGTTCCGCGCCAGAGGCGAACAACCCCGCGCAATTATCAAAACCTGGGAAACAGTGTGGGGGTCAGATTTAAAACGTGAATTTACGTCTGACTTCGAAGTGTACGGTCCACGTTTTTACGAAGCCGGACTTCACGAAGCCCTTATCAATATCGCTATCAAAGATTAAAACCATAGATAAACAAAACAAACCCCACAAAACACATCAAAATGACACAGATGGTATAAAGACAATGAGCCGTATAGAAAAAGTATTTTCAGACCTTAAGGAACAAAACAAAAAAGCACTGGTCACTTTTGTGACGGCAGGTGATCCGGACCATCAAACTTCTGATGATATCGTAAAACAACTTTCAAAGAGTGGTGCGGACATCATTGAACTAGGAATGCCCTTCAGTGACCCGATGGCCGACGGCCCTTCAATACAGCGCGCAAATATTCGCGCTCTGAACGCCGGCGCAACACTGATCAAGACGCTTCAAATCGTGAAGTCATTCCGCGTCATTGATGCGTCAACGCCTATTGTATTGATGGGTTATTTCAACCCAATCCACCATTATGGGACGGAGCGTTTTGTTTTGGAAGCCAAGGAATCCGGGGTTGACGGACTAATTATAGTTGACGTTCCACCCGAGGAAGATTCAGAACTGAACGAACCGATGCGAAAGTCCGGACTGGATCTGATACGGCTCGTCACACCAACCACTGACCCTGCGCGTCTTGATCTGATATTGAATAGCGCTAGTGGTTTTTTATACTATGTTTCTATCGCCGGTGTGACGGGAACGAAGAGTGCTGACGTGCAAACTGTTGGGTCACATATCACACAAATACGTCAAAAGACCGATATGCCGATTGTTGTCGGTTTTGGGATCAAGACACCTGATGACGCAAAAACAATGAGCGAAGTTGCAGACGGCATTGTCGTCGGTTCGGCATTAGTCGATACAATTGAAAAATTCGAAAGCGCGGAGAAAAGCATCACTGACCTGTCAGAACAAGTCAACGCTTTGGCCGGTGCCATTCAAGCATAAAGAAGAATATGAAAAACCCTTACGGTTTGCGACCTGAAAATTGGCTGCGGTTCATTGACTGTATAGATTGCCCGTGATGAGCCGTATTTTTTGCATCAACTTCAGCGCCATATTTATCAACAAATTCCACCGCATCGCGATACAGACGATCATGGTAACGATCCGACGTGTCAGAAGAAGACGCAGAATAGCCCATGTAATCATCTATAATCTGATGAGCCAGCTTAACACCTGACTCTTTTATGACTTCAAGCTCGGCAGCTCGCACCTTGAGCGGCCGGACATCATTTTCATACATCACCCAGCTTTCGGCCGAGCCGCCCCGGACAGCAACATATTCCATCCGTGCAGGGGTATAGGTTCGGGCATCAAGATTAATATCCTTAGCGGTAATACGGCTGGTCCAATGATCACCCGGTCTATGGGTGATCTGTCTTATAATCGCATTTTCCCGAAATTCATATGTCTTTCCACCTGCCTTTAACATTGGCAGGTTATATAAGTCTTTTTTAATCGCCGTATATGTATTGCTAAGCAACGAAACCGCTTTATGCCAAGCGCTTTGCAGAAAACTTGCATTTTCTTTACTTTCGAGACCCATGTCACCTCACACTGTTTATCAATATTTTTATTATTATTATTTCTTGTAACCATATTGCACGCCGTTATGACTATGTCAATTTGATAACAGAGCATATGTATTGGGGCGGCACAGAATATGAGGCATATTCAGCCATACAGGAACGAAAAGCGACCCTTAACGATTTAATGCTGGTCGCGTTTCATTCGATTCAGATAGACGAGCCACTATAGACGTATCATAGAGCTTATATGCTGGCGCTTTTTATAGGCCTATAGGCGCTCGATTATGGCTTACTTACAGACAGGCGTTGTGGAGCCGCGCTGGACAGAGTTTTATCAAGTCCGGTTTCTGCGCCATATTTTTCAACAAACGCACTAGCGGCGCGATATAGACGGTCTTGGTAGCAATTGGATTTGTCATTACCTGTGGCAATATAACCAGCATAATCATCCATAATATTCGAAGCCAGTTTTACGCCTGCTTTTTTAACAGCCAGCAACTCTTCATCACTCATATCCAATGGCAGTACAGTTTTCCTATCAACATCCCAGCAATCAATCGGTCCGCCGCGCGTTACAACAACTTCCAGGCTAGACGGGTTATACGTTCCTGCCTCCAAATCAATATCCTTGGCACTTGTTCTATCGCGCCAGCTTTTACGAGGCGGCACTTGGCGGATCACCGCATCGTCCAGAAACATATATGTTGTACCTTCCACATCAATACTGGACGGTTTATAAAATTCTTTTCGTAAGGCTATATATACCTGTTTAATTGCTGAGGCAGCTTTATTCCATGCCCCCTGTAAGCCACCCTCATTATTCTCTTTAGACATGTTATCCTCCCTATCTGTTCTTATTCTGACATAGTATTTCTGTTGGTCTTTTTCGCTAGGCATCATTATATTGCACAGCACCATCATTATGTCAATTGAACACTCAGGCAATACCAGCTCCTCCAACTTTAACGTGCCATAAAAGCATAAAAAAACGGCCTAGGAAGCAGGCCGTTTTGGTAAATCGTTATTCAAATAATCTGAACGCTATGTCCGGTAAATTGGTTTGATTTAAACGGTGATAGACGTGCCGGTGCATTATCACCATTGGCTTCTATAAATTCTACAGCCATATCATAGAAATGCTCGCGCATATATTTTGATGGATCATTATAATCATCAATAATTTTCTGGGCGATTTTCAATCCGGCCTCACGAAGTGCCTGACCATCTTCACTATCCATATCATAAGGTTTAACAACATCCTTTTGCGTAAAATAACTAACTGCACCACCAGCATACATGACCGGTACATATTCAACCGCAACCGGATTATAAGTACCCGCCGCAACATTAACATCCTTAACAGCAGTTTGGTCACGCCATGTTTTACCAAAGCTAGACTCACGAAT
>JAUILO010000040.1 GCA_030432775.1 Alphaproteobacteria bacterium | reverse complement strand
TGGCCTATAGCTTTCAAGACGCGGTTTGTGACGTACTGAAAAACCGCCTAACCAAAGCAATCGATATATTCAAGCACGATCATAACATCAATGGCAGAAAACCTGCATTGGTGATGTCCGGGGGTGTTGCGGCCAACTTAACCATAAGAACAGCACTTGAAAAACTGGCGGAGGATAAAAGTATGAGCTTTGTCGCGCCCCCGCTGAAATTATGCTCAGACAATGCAGCGATGATCGCTTGGGCCGGTATTGAACGTCTACGCCTTGGGATGAGCGACACACTCGACCTTAAAGCGCGGCCGCGCTGGCCACTGGAAGAGCTGAATGATCAGGTTGGCGCGTAGAATACAGAACGCAGTGTCAACGGCGTAAAAATTCCGTGATAGACGAAGGCTTTAGTTTCTATTATAAAATTGGGTTTAAGAACAAAAACAAAATTTAGAGTAAAGGCGAAATAATGCAAAAGATCGGTGTCATAGGGGCAGGAGCCTGGGGAACAGCTTTAGCGCAAAGCGCGGCCAACGCAGGACGTGAAGTCATCATATGGGCAAGAGAGCCTGAAGTTGTCAGCTCAATCAACCAAACACACACAAATGATATTTTCCTGCCGGGCATCCCATTAAACCCGTCAATCACAGCGACTGACAGCCTGTCCAAAGTTGCAGAATGCGATATTTTGCTCATTGTCACCCCCGCACAGTTCGTCCGCAGCACCCTCGCCGCCTTAAAAGGCGATCTGGTCGAAGGCAAGCCCGTGGTTATCTGTTCCAAAGGGATTGAGATTTCAACAGGCCTTCTGATGAGCCATGTCGCCGAAGAGGAAGTTCCGGAAGCGGCAATCGCTATCCTGACCGGCCCTACTTTTGCCAGCGAGATTGCTGCCGGTAAACCTTGCGCAGTAACCATCGCCACCAAAGATAAAGACGTTGGCCAGGAAATAAGAGACGCATTGGCGAGCAAAACATTCCGCCCATATACCACAGACGATTTGATCGGCACGCAGATTGGCGGTGCAGTGAAAAACGTAATCGCCATTGCATGCGGTGTGATTTTGGGCAAAGACCTTGGCGAGAGCGCAAGATCCGCACTTATGACTCGCGGCGTAGCCGAGATGGCCAGATTGGCTTCGGCCATGGGCGCGCAAAAAGAAACATTAATGGGCATGTGTGGTTTTGGTGACATGGTACTGACATGTTCATCCATGCAATCCCGTAACTTCTCGCTTGGCTATGCGCTTGGGCAAGGCAAAAGCTTTGACGCGATCATGGAAGAGCGCAAAGGCAAAGCCGTGACCGAAGGCGTATACACAGCAGAAGCCATGGTTACTATGGCAAAAAAACATGCGGTAGAAATGCCAATATCCGAAGCAGTTTACCGCTGCGTATCAGCAGGAGATTCTGTAGATGAGTTGATTGATTCCCTGATGGAACGCCCACTTAAGAACGAAAGCTAATTTACAAACCATATCTCAAGGCAAGAAACGACAATTATGGCATACTGGCTTATCAAATCAGAACCGAATAAATGGTCATGGGATGATCACGTTAAAAAAGGCGTCGAACATTGGGATGGCGTGCGCAACTACCAGGCTTCAAATAACATGAAAGCTATGAAAATCGGTGATCGCGCATTCTTTTACCACTCCAATATCGGTAAAGAGATTGTCGGTATCGTTGAGGTCGTCAGCGAATATTATCCCGACCATACAGACGAAAAAGGTCGTTTCGGCATGGTTGATTTCAAAGCAATTGAACCCGTTAATAATCCTGTCACCTTGAAAGAGATCAAAGAAACACCATCTTTATCCGAAATGGCACTACTCAAGCAATCTCGCCTGTCCGTGTCGCCCGTCAGAGATAATGAATGGGACATCATTCTCAAAATGTCCAAATAATATATATATCTACACCGCAACGATTTTATAAACAGGCTTAGGGATTAAGGCCATATCCGCGCAGCTAACATTAAACAAAAAAGACCTGACCTTGCTTATCACCGTGATTATCACATGGGGACTGCATATACCCGTCATTAAAATGGGCGTACAAATGGTCGAACCAATATCGCTTAATCTGGTGCGTTTTATTGGTACAGGGCTCTTATTTCTTCCTTTCGCCGGAAGAATAAGCCTTAGCGATTTGATAAAACTCATTCCTGTATCGCTCTTTTTTGTCTCTGGCAACCTGATCTGCGCCTATATCGCGCTTGATTACGTTTCCAGCAATAGTTTCATCATTTTGGTCCAAAGCGCCCAGCCCTTCACTCTCGTTCTGGCGTGGTTCTTATTCAAAGAGCGCTTTGGCATATACACCACAACAGGCATCATCATCGCCCTTTCCGGATTAATTGTTGTGTTCGGCGCGCCGGATATCTTATCAGCACCCTTTGGCGCATTCATGGTGCTGGCTGCTGCGTTCTTCTGGTCGGCAGGCTCGCTGGCCATGAAACGCACAGGACATATAAAACCCGCCGCTTTTCTTTCCTATTCATATTTAATGAGCATCCCTATCGCCCTGATAGCAACATACATGCTTGAAGACCATCAAGTACAATCATTCATAGATGCAGATCCGCTTACAATCGGCTTTGTGCTTGTCTACCAAATAGGATTAATGGGCATCATGACTTTTGTCTGGAGTGACCTTATGGCGCGTTATCCGGCACAATATATAACACCGTTTTTAATGCTACAGCCCATAGTCGCTATTATCGGCAGTTACTTTATGCTTGGCGAAGAACTAACGCGCGAAATTATCATGGGCGGAATTATTGTTTTATTCGGAATTGGAATTATCAATTTCAGGCGCCTGACCCTATTCAAAAAATCCGAGAAGACTGCGTCTGCCGAATAAACTTCCAACGATTGTGCAGCGCGCAACAATTCAACCTCAACATTCATATAGCCATATGCTATTTATATTACTGCTTCATAAGACTCCACATGCGTTAACCATAATTATTTTCTAACCATTAGAAGAGAGAATTATATGTCAGAGCCAGCCTCCAATTCACAAGATCACCACGAAATATTCCCGCCTTCAGAAGAACTGGCAAAATCTGCGCATATTGATGCCGAAAAATATGATGAGCTATACAATAAATCCGTCACAGACCCCGAAGGGTTCTGGGCAGATATGGCAGAGCGCATCACATGGTTTAAAAAACCGCAAACCATCAAAAATGTAAGCTATGATAAAGATGACCTTCATATCAAATGGTACGAAGATGGTGTGTTAAACGCTGCGTATAACTGTATCGACAGACATTTGCCGGAAAGAGCCGATCAAATCGCCTTTATCTGGGAAGGTGATGATCCGGACACTGACAAAAAAGTGACATACGCACAGCTCAAAGACGAAGTATCAAAATTGGCCAACGGCCTAAAAGAGCGCGGCGTAAAAAAAGGTGATCGCGTCACGATCTATATGCCAATGGTTTTGGAAGCGGCCTATGCGATGCTGGCTTGCGCGCGTATTGGCGCAGTGCACTCTGTGGTCTTTGGCGGGTTTTCACCGGACTCGCTGCGTGACCGTATTCTGGATTGTGAATCAGATGTGGTACTCACAGCCGATGAAGGTCTGCGCGGGGGAAAACAAATACCGCTTAAAAAGAATGTCGATGAAGCGATTAAAAGCTGCCCTGATGTCCACACCGTCCTTGTTCTAAGACGCACAGGCGGAAACATCGAATGGAACGGTAATTGCGATATCTGGTGGCATGATCTGGTCGAGAACCAAAGCACAGATTGTCCATGCGAAGAAATGAACGCCGAAGATCCGTTATTTATCCTTTATACATCCGGATCAACCGGCAAACCAAAAGGCGTTCTGCACACAACAGGCGGCTATATGGTTTACACAAGCCTGACCCACGAAATCACCTTCGATTATAAAGACGGTGATATATATTGGTGTACCGCCGATGTTGGCTGGATTACAGGCCACTCATATATTGTGTTCGGGCCACTGGCCAACGCGGCAACGTCATTATTATTCGAAGGAATTCCCAATTACCCGGATTGCGGACGTTTCTGGCAAGTCGTGGACAAGCACAAGGTTAATATCTTCTACACCGCTCCTACAGCCATTCGCGCCCTTTTAAAAGAGGGCGATGAGGCCGTCAAGAAAACAAGCCGGGCATCCTTGCGTATTTTAGGTACTGTTGGTGAGCCGATTAACCATGAAGCATGGCTTTGGTACCACAAAGTGGTGGGTGATGAACGCTGCCCTATTGTGGACACGTGGTGGCAAACAGAAACCGGAGGCCATATGATAACACCGATCCCCGGCGCTATTGCCACAAAGCCAGGATCGGCAACAAAACCGTTCTTCGGCATACAGCCCGCAATCGTTGATACTGACGGCAAAGAACTTAACGGCAAATGTGAAGGCGCGCTGATCATTAAAGATAGCTGGCCTGGCCAGATGCGCACCGTTTATAAAGACCATGACCGATTTATTCTGACCTATTTCACAACCTTCCCCGGCTCTTATTTTACCGGTGATGGCTGTCGCCGTGATGAAGATGGTTATTACTGGATTACAGGACGCATGGACGATGTCATTAATGTATCCGGTCATCGCCTCGGCACTGCTGAGATCGAAAGCGCCATTAACGAACACGCACATGTCGCAGAATCAGCTGTGGTTGGTTTTCCTCATGATATAAAAGGCCAGGGTATCTATGCTTATGTCACAATTTCAGAAGGCGTTGCCGAAACAGACGATCTGAAGAAAGAAATTGTCCAGATTGTCCGAAAAATCATCGGTCCGATTGCGACAATTGACGCCATACAATTCGCACCCGGATTGCCGAAAACACGTTCAGGTAAAATCATGCGCCGCATTCTACGCAAAATTGCCGCACATGAGGAAAACCAGCTCGGCGATACATCAACCCTTGCCGACCCAGCTGTTGTTGAAGGCCTGATTGCCAACAGACAGAATCTATAATCAAGCAAGACGCAAACTGATTCAAATAATTTTTGGAATAAATACCGATACAAAAGAAGAAACCTTCCAGTAATTCTACGAGAAGGTTTTTTCTATACTGGAGGAATGAAACTCTACGCGCAGGCGACCTCTTTTTCAGGCATCGCAGATGCCATTGAAAACTGTCCTGCCACATTCAAATTTGTGCGCGTTAATTCTAATGTTTGATCCAAAAGCATTAAAAGCCAGAACACCCAATACATGCCCTTTTCGCCTTCTTTCTTTGCTTTTTCTTTCATGTCGCGACGAGAGAGAATATTCTGCTCGCGCATAAATTGATGGTTTTGCTTCCGCGATTTCAAAATACGAATATCTTCATTCGTAATACGCAGTTCATTGACCGCGCGTAACATAATATCGCGGTCACCTTTAAGTTCAATTGTACGGGTTTCGAGCGCACTTTCTGCGCTATCCCGTTGGTCAAGCGCAACCTCAGCCATCGGATCATCCTTGCCATTGGTTTTGACCAATGTTTCATACATTGAATTCGCATCGGTATATTGCTTGTAAAGCGAGGCGAATACAGGGTCTAAACGGATAAAAATTTTGGTAATGTCAATTGGTTGATCGCCCAGAACAAGCTCTTTATCATAGCGACGTCCTTCATGCACAAACAAGTCTTCCCCGCCACTAATCCGGCTGGTCATATCATTCATTATATCGTTGATAGACTGTGTTTTCATAGCTCCCACACTAATGATATATGCATTCCTGTACCCAATTTACGAAACCTGAGTAAAGGACTGGTTAATAATAGACTGCATTTGAATTAATAATTTTAACGACGCATCGCAGCATCCTCAAAGCCCCTATTAGCGCGGATTTATTGAAATATTAGTAAAAAAATGAGATAATGAAGTTATAAGGAGGCATAATGCCATCTATGAATAGGCGACAAGAATTGCGCAAAACATTAAAGAAAAAGAAGCTGGAACAGGTTCTTTCCGGAGAATCAGGACAAACGGTTCACGCTATAATCAACCAAAATGCCATGATGGCACAAATGCGAAGATTACGCCGTCACATCCCCGAAGATCACAAAGTAGAAATAGCATATATCCGTCAGGAAAAACTCTTGCTGGAGATGCTATCGCGCAAATTTTCCGAACTTGGGATCCCGTTGGAAATGCTTGCTCCACTACCAAGAGCAGTCAAACAGCTCAACTTGCTGGAAAGGTTAACACAAGACAGACCGACCAACTGGGCCTATAACGGGTACAATCTGGACGATCTGCTTTCTTTGATCAATATCTTCCCGCAATCCGATACAATTCACTAATCACTATATAGAATTACGAAATATAGAATTACGAAAACATCTTAAGGGCTGATGTGAGGCCAATTCAGGCTCTTGCGCCTATAGGCTAAAGCAAGCCAATCGCAGATTTATATAGCTCAAGAAGCTCGTCTTCTTCACGGCGTTTTTCTGTATCCATTTTGCGCAATTTAACCAGTGTACGCAAAGTTTTCACGTCAAAACCAACAGCCTTGGCTTCACCATAAATTTCTTTGATGTCTTCCATAAGCGCTGTTTTTTCTTCTTCAAGACGCTCAACTCTTTCAACAAATGCTCTCAAACGATCTCCGGTGATACCACCGACTTCTCTTGTTTCACCTTCTTTTGGTGCTGGCGCAGCTGAAGTAGTTGCCACTTCAGCTTCTTCGTCTTCACTTGCAGGGAATGTTGTTATGTTTGTTTCAGACATCGTCTTAATCTCCTCTTTAACGAAAAAAAGGACGCATGCATCCTCGCTCTCGCTGTGCTTGTTTAAAGTTACTTATATGAACGCTGGCTTATTTTTTTCTTGGTTTAACTTCCCAAGTTTCTATTTGCAAGCCATCGCCATCATCTTCTGGATTTGTACCTTTTACACGACCAACCTGCATAATAATATAGAATTTCTTACTATCTATCGTCTTATCATCATCATAATTGACAGTATCGATTGGTAAGAAGTTCATGACAACAGGGACTCTGAACATCCAACGATAACGACCTGCAACCGGGCCTTCGTGAATAATCAACCCCTTGCTGACCTTTTCCGAGCTGGAATCAACGTAAGTTTGCAACGTCATGTTCTTGGCTTTAAGTGCGCCAAGCAGATTGGCATTCTTCAAGAATGTTTCATATTCAATAAAACCTTCGCGGCTCATATAACCGAAATAGACCTTACGGCGCTCATTATAATTTGTGTGGTTGAATGTTAAAATATCTGATAAGGAATTCGTCAGCCATTTTTCAACTTGTTCGCCACTACGGTGCGGTTTTGATAAAAGCTTATCATCTTCATGATAGCTTTGGTAAGGAATACCAAGCGCATTATCATCACCCAAATTCTTTTCATCCGGATTGATGAACGGCGCCTGCAAAGTTTCAGACGGATCAGGACCTTCATCCGATTTGTCTTTGAATATTGAAGGAAACATCTTTGGCAACAAATCAGGAAACCCACCCTTGGCATATGCAACACCCTGACTAACACTGATGACGCAGATAACAATCAATCCTAGTTTAATTATTCTATACATCATTACGTTTAATCCTTATCCTTTCCATGCGCCATTAAGATGCTTTTTTAAAACGACCAATAAAACGGCCTAACTTCATTACATTTTCAATACGTCTGTCTAAAAACGCTGCGGTAACGGCCATATCTTCACTATCATCATTCAGCCAAGCCAGTGTTGTAGAAGATATAACACCGCAGAGCAGCCCCCGTTTAGTATAATGATTATAATCGGTCGATTGATCCCCAGCCCAGTTCCATATGCAATCGGCACTGCTCCAGATTGATCTTCCTGCCTGTCCGCTGCGTGCAGGCATCGACCAATAAGACATGGCCAGTTTAACAGCCTCCTTATGCGGCTCCAAGACACCAAGACGCGCAAACACTGCGCAGCGTATACGGTCACGAATTCTAAGATCTTCGATATTTTCACAAGCAAGTACTTCCAGCATCTTGCGGTCTGCCCAGTCGGAGAAATACCCCACCGCTTCGCTAACACCGCCAGGGAATACTGCATGCACAATATCGCTGTCCAAACCACTCTGACGGGCGGCATCTTCCAAAGAAGCCATATTCCAGCCGTCAAAAGCGACAGACGGTAAAACTGACTCAATAATAGTGTCGCGTATCTCGTTTAAATCCATATCCGTACCCATTATACAAATTATACCATGAACGAGAGAAAAAGCAGAAGCAATAGAAGATCTGCATAAGTTTTAATACGCGGCGGGGATAACTTTTTACTGGACTTTCGAACTTACCTGACCAATTTTGATGATATGGATAAAAATGACGATGACAAAACCTCGGATAAGAACTCTCTAGGCACGCGTGTCATGCGCTACGGACGTGTGTCCGGCACTATGGCTGGTCTGGCTGCAAAACTGGCTGGCGAAAAATATCTGGGCAGAAAAATCGAGCGCGAAGAACATGCCGAAGAATTATTGAAATCTCTGGGCAACCTTAAAGGTCCATTGATGAAAGTCGGCCAGATACTGGCAACAATTCCCGATGCTCTGCCTCCTGAATATGCAACGGCCCTGCAACAACTGCAATCAAACGCACCGCCCATGGGATGGCCATTCGTACGTCGCCGCATGAAAACTGAGCTGGGTGCGGACTGGCAAAGCAAATTCAAGGATTTTGAAAAAGAATCTGCCGCCGCCGCCAGCCTTGGCCAAGTGCATAAAGCTACATTACATGACGGGCGGGGCGTTGCGTGCAAATTACAATATCCGGATATGGAATCCGCAATTCAAGCCGATCTGAACCAGCTCAAAATCATGTTTTCTCTTTATGAACGATACGATAAAGCCATTTCCACCCGCTACATTCACTCCGAACTTGCCGCGCGTTTGAAAGAAGAGCTGGATTACAAACTCGAAGCGCGCCACTGCCAGCTTTATGAGCATATGCTCAAAGATACAGCGAACGTCCACGTCCCCGAAATTGTCGAAGACCTATCCACATCACGTCTTCTGGTTAGTACATGGCAGGAAGGGCAATCCATTCTGAACTTTGTCGGCGCCCCGCAAGAACAGCGCAACATCCTTGCCACCAATATGTTCAATGCATGGTATGTACCACTATATTATTACGGTGTTATTCATGGTGATCCGCATCTGGGCAATTACACAGTGCGCGATGACAACACAATCAATCTGCTTGATTTTGGCTGTGTCCGGATATTCCCGCCCCAATTTATCGGCGGCGTTATTGATCTTTACCACGCGCTCATGAATAACGACAACGCGCGCGCCGTGCATGCCTATGAAACATGGGGATTCAAGGATTTATCAAAAGAACTTATTGATACGTTGAACATCTGGGCACGTTTTTTATACGCGCCGGTTATGGATGACAAGACACGCAAAATTGGCGAGGCGACTGGCGGCATATATGGCCGCGAAACAGCGCAGCAAGTCCATCAAAAACTTCGCGAATTTGGCGGTGTAACCGTGCCAAGAGAATTTGTTTTTATGGATCGTGCTGCGCTTGGTCTGGGATCTGTATTCCTGCACCTAAAGGCAGAGGTTAACTGGTTCCGCCTATTCAATGAAATGATCGATGGCTTTGATGTCAAACTGCTTGAAGAAAAGCAAACGCAGGCCCTATCGTTATTTGGTTTAACGCCGCAACAAAAAGAAGACCGCGCAGCACAAGAAGTGAAGATAGCTTAAACAAAAAAGCAGCAGAGAAAGACCACATAGGAGAGATGTCATGACAAAAGAAAAAGCAACATTTGCCGCCGGATGTTTTTGGGGCATAGAGCATCATTTCAGACAAATTCCCGGCGTAATCAGCGCCGTATCAGGTTACACAGGCGGTCACAAAAATAACCCGACCTATAAAGAAGTTTGTACAGGCACAACAGGCCATGCCGAAGCCGTCGAGATTACTTTTCATCCTCAGCAACTCAGCTATACAGATCTGTTACGCAAGTTCTGGGATCTGCACGACCCCACACAAGTCAACCGTCAGGGACCTGATGTCGGCACACAATACAGAACAGCGATCTTCACCCATAGTGACGAACAAATCGAACAAGCAAAAGCATCCCTCATAGCCGAACAAGAGAGCTATTCTTCACCAATTGCAACACAAATTGTACCTGCGGAAACATTCTGGGATGCAGAAGAATACCATCAGAAATATATCGAGAAAAATGGCGGCGGGCATTGCCAGATATAGGTACCGGTTCAGTGCGCGGTTCATTACTTAATCTCGCGCCGTGCATCAACGAGACCTAAGAAATCACTTTGCACCTATCATAAATGACAGGATTTTTATGCAGCATAAAACAAACGCCGATATATGAAGCGCAACATAGATCATAAAAAAACTGCCTCTTCGAAATAGAGAGGCAGTCTTATAATTCAAATATCTTTCACAACACTCATTATGCGTTATGGTGCCCATTTCATTTGCGGCGCTTGTGAGGCAATAACACCGGTCTGTAGGCCACCATTATCTGTGAATGCCTTGCGCAAAGACAAGATATTCAAATGGCTATGCATTGATGTCACCTGTTCCTGTACTTCGGCTTTTTTGATATCCGGCAAGGCTTGGTACACTTGCATAAAGTCATCAACCATTCCAACCCACATGCTTTCATCAAGTAAAAGAGCGACTTGGTCTTTTTCAACGATGAAATCCAGCGCTGTTTTACCGCGTTCTGATTTTTGCAGCAATATCTCTGCACTCAGGCCGCCGTCGCTTTTTAAAACGTCCAGTGCTTTTTCAAATTCACCGCTTTTAATCGCAATCATCAACACAGTTTCTTTTGGATAACCACTTTCAATTGCCAAATGTTCCGAAGTAAGAGCTTCGCCTTTGACCGCAAGTTTGTCTTCGATTTGCTCGATGTTCTTCCATACAGATTCAAGCCCTAGCAAAGAAACCGGATAATGTTTTACCGGCTCACCTTCAACCTTGTCCGGTCCTTCAAGAACACTAACTGTTTCTGTGAGATCTTCCAAACTAACATCCGCCCCCTCTTCCAAAAGCGGAGCATATGTTTCTTCCAGAACCTTCAGTAAAACATGATGAATTTCAAATTTTGATTTATTTGATTCCGGAACTTCGCTAAATAACTCTAACATTTCGTTCGGACGTCCCGCCCAGACTTTCGGACTAAATATCTGGTCAATACCGTTCGTTTTACCAAGCCCGTTGGTTAGAATTGTTCCACGAGTGCCGCGTTGAAACATAAAAAAGTCTCTATCAAGCACTTCGCCATTTACAGCAAGCGCATCAACTATCTTTTCAAACTTATCGGCATTCCATACATCGCTTGCAAAGAACACTGTATCGCCATCAGCATCCATCAACAACAAATCATCAACGCGCAAATAGTCTCCGGCTTCTTCAAGTTTTTTAAGCACAGTATCCAAAGGACCTTTTTTCAAAGCATCGATCATCTCGTCATGTGAAATGCCCATTTCTTTCAACTGCGCTTCTCTTGTTTGTACGCCTTCAATCTCTGCTGTGCGTGCTAAAATATCGGAAAAACTGATACTTGCGCGGCTGGATTTATTGATGCTGTACCAAGTATTCTCCATATCCTCGCGGCGGCCTGCCCAAATTTCGGGCACAAACGCATAAATCACAGACCCGCAATCAACTGCCATCTCAAGTAAAGTTTTGCCCCCCGGCCTTTTGACTTCAGTAATATCCTCGGGCGTGATTTTCACACCCTTGGCAGCATAAGCGGCAACGTAATCCGGAAGCTTCTCCCAAGCTTCCTTGTAATGGAAAAAGTTCTTGGGCTCCCCATCCTTTTCAAATCCGTTGAAAAAATCATCCTTATCAATATTGGAAATATCGATAATATCCGCACCGGCATTTTCAGGCAGGTCTTTACGAATTGAGTGGTCCTCTTTTAATCCCAAGGAAAGTGCTATCAATAGGTTCTGTTTATCATCCATGTCTTTTACTCTCAAAATAAATAGTTTTTCCTTCGGTCTGCTTTTCGCAGATTAGCTTTACAAAATCTGCCGATAACGGCGCGCCTCGTGGAATTAAAATCCGGTGTATGTTGTCCTGGATAAAAGCACGCTCTAAATCCATTGCGGTCAAGGCTTTACAAATATCGTCATCACGCTCCATCACGCGGGCTTCCCAGCCACTTTCAATCTTGTAAAAATAACTTTTACCAAACTTCTCCGGTGTTAGCGTCGCAACACTACTGCGCACCAAAACCGGCATGACGCTCTTTAACTTACTTTTTTCCCTATCTTCTGCTGCTGATAATTCTCTCATTAGCTGCATACTCCTTCTGTTCATTTACCCTTTTTATTATTATACGAGCCCGTTCTTATCGCCGTTTCACAGCGACGTTAAGACGGGGCCATTATATATTTTGGTAAATAACTCACTGCATTTTTGCTCGCAAGAACCGTATCAAGAGATTGCTCGAAATCTTCTTCCGTAGAACCGGATACAGAGGTTCTCATCAATAATGCGTTTTTCAAATCTGCGCGGAAGCCGTAATTTTCTGCGCCGACAATCTCCGCCAGACCTTTCTTCACCTGCATAACGGCATCATTATGCATACGATCAACATAAATCACGCGGCTGCTGTTAAAAGCAGATTTAAGAGATCCGCTAATCTGCCCCTCACCCACGACAAGCAATTTGTCCTGATTTTTATTCCAGACAACATGCATCGGTGTTGGTTTGGATTTTCCATCACTATCAAGAGTTCTGGCCATAACCGTCGTCGCAGACAAACCGCTATCCGATGTGTTTTCGGCAATCGCCAGCGCATGATCTACAACATCTTCGAGTGTATTGGCAACGACTCCTGATTCACTGAAATTCGTATTCCATATGGCTTCGAGATTTCTATCACGCAGATCAGGTACAGATAAAGAACGTAAGAAGCTCTCTTGCGTAGCCAGTTCTTCCGGTGCCGGAATATTTGCACTCTCCCCTTTTAACATCTGGGCAGCAGCATCATAAACCTTCGTCAGTTTGAAGGGCTGGCTTTCGAAATGATCCATATCGGTGTGCAACAAAGCAAGATCTTCGATCGGTGCACCTTCAGGTAATGCGGCATCCTTAGCCTCGATCTCTGCAATCGCACGGTCAATAATACTCGCAGGTAAAATCTCGTCATTATCGGCAGGAAATTCTGCATCCGTATACGTATCACGAAGATAATCAACAGCCAGATCCCGTGTCCATGACATACGCTTATCTCTATACTGGCTATCAAATGGTTCATCATCAAGCAGTGTAATAATAGACTTACGTGTGCTAGCTTTGGCTTCGGATAATTGTGCTTCGACAACACCACAATCAGAAGCAAGCTGCATCAACTGGTTACCCAGCGCATGCTTACCTTGTTCATATGTTTTGTTCACTATCCAGTCCAGAATAGCATAAGACATATGCGTACCAAGCTTTTGCTCGATCTTGGACGGATCATCCGGCATATCAAATGAAGATAGAAGCGGCGTAATACGCGCGCCCTGCTCATCATCTGGAGGACGAACAACAGGTTTAGGCATAAACGCACGGTTCAAGAAATATGAGATCTTCCGGAAATCGACCGAAGTTTCTTTTTTAAAGCTTTCGTCAATTTCATCCAGCAACTGGTTCAAATCTTTTACAAGCTTGTATTTGTCCGAATCCGGATTAACAATCTCGGCAGCATGGAAGAAGAATTTTGCCAGATTTTCACTTGCCTGCAACACCTCATCCCAGCGGCGTAACATATCGATCTGGAAATCAGGAACATCCTTTTTCTCACCCAGCAAACGGGCTTCCATTACAAATTTGCCAAATCCTTCCGGATCTTTGGACCAGCGATCACGCTGTGCCTGAAAATGTGTTGAAATCGGAACACCTGTCAAAATCTGACAAATACGGTGCTGCCAACTTAGCTCGGTCGCATCAGGAACACGTTCTTCAACAATACGTGAAGACAACGCTTCCGGAAGTTCAAAAACCTCATCACTATCCTGTACCGTGTTACCTGTCATAAAGACAAAGTGACCAGCCCCCATTTCCGATTTACGGAAAGTCATACTTTTAGCAGATTCATCGCCTTTTTCCTGCATCGGGTTACGGAATGTGTAATGGTCTTTTTCACCAATCACAAACTGCATCCAGCCATGAATAACTCCATGCGTACCTTTTTTAGCACGGTTCATCTCATCAAGAACCAGAACGCGGCCTTCTTTATAAGCCTGCCACGCCGGACCTTCTTGCGTCGACATACCAAGTGTATTGCTGCCGCCTTCAAGGCCTTCCATTTTACCAACCCACTCAAGCGCAGATTTGGCACGCGCCGAACATTCGGCAGATGTTAAAAACGCACTTTCAGGATCATTCGGGTCCTCTCTATGACCACGTTTCACTTCTTTCCAGTCAATAGAAATATAACCATCTTTATCTTCGTGGAATGCTTCGCCCAGCCCTTCGCGTAATGCCTCGATAGAAGCCGAGTTCAACACGCGCTCCTGTGCTTCCGGATTACCGCTTGCCTCGTTATATTGCGCCAATTTGGCATCAATGGATTTATAGAAATTCTGGTTACTGTTGAAATCAAGAACCGTTTCATAAAACAACTCGTTCAAATTCAAACCAGTACAATCGATTGTGATCGGCCCGGCATCAGACATAACCCGTCCGACCATCTCGCCAAGGAAGGTTTTACCAGCACCCGGCGCACCAATAAGCATCATCGCACGACGTGCGTTACGCGGGTGTACCGCCGACATCACATTAAAGAACATCGGAAGCATATCAGGCGTCGGCGTATCACGCAGAAGTGTACCTTCTACTTCATCCAGCGTCCTGTCACTCGAGACAATCAAAGGTTTATCGAGAACACCAAGATAGCGGCTAATGGTCTTCTTGCCATCATCACTGACGACATAGCCCAGCCCCATCATAGGAAAATCGTATCGCTCACCTATCTTCTTTTCGAATTTAAGGTAATCTTTTTCGTGCACCTCATGCAGAGGCTTTTTCAGAATCCCTGACACAGTATAATACCTTCCTGTTACGCAGTCGGTTGTCCGACTTTTAATTTTTATAATAAGACTTATGTCTTTTATTTTTTTAGATCAATTACCATAGCCTAAAATGATTCGTTTTTTAAGGCCTGAATCGTATTTTACTAAAAAAATTTCGTTTTATGGCTAATTCCAACGCATTCACGTTGTATACTCCTCATAAAAATCCTACCAAACTATGGCTCAAGGCGTCTTTGCGCCCGTTTAAATTGTTTCTTTTTCTTGTTAAATGGAATCGCTATAAAGCTCTCACACCTCTGTAATTTTTCGAATATTTTGCCGATCACCGCAGCCGGCAATTCATTAGGCTGCAACCCGTCAACCGAGCTTATTTTTTGTGCAGGATATTTGCTTTCGATTTTGCCAAACATCTCTCTAAGTTTATCGGTTGAATATCCCGTTCCCTTGATAATGGCTGCATCAATTGTAACATGATCTGAACTATCTAAAATTGTCTCGACCGCTTTTTGTGCCGGTTCAGGGTCACCAATATCGCCATCGGAAATAATCACAACATGGGTAAAGCCCGTTTTGGTTTGGCCTTTTGGTTTTTCCTCAGCCTTAATTTCGGCAAGTGATTTAAGCGACGGCTCAAGCTTGGTACCACTGCCTGTGCCTTTACGGAATTTGGAAATACGCTCTGATACCTTATGAGGATCATCGCCCGGCTCAGCAATCACAATCGGGTTATCATCACCCCATATCGCAATATGCGCCTTGGCATCAACGCCGGCCACCTGCGCAGCTTCATAAATAATGGTCGCCGTCAGCAACGCAATTTCCATTGGCGTTGCTGTAGTGCGGTTTTGGTTATGCGAGCCCGTATCCATACTGCCTGATCCATCAATCAACAATACAAGATCGATAATAGTCGGATCATCAAATTCTTCGTTCTTCTGGAAACGATGCAGATCTCGTTCTTCAATCGGCTGTCCGCTCTTCATTTTCTTGATAAGCTCTCTATGGGCTTCCATATCCAGGCGATCCAGTTCCTTACCTTCCGGGAATAACTCTAAATCCGCAGAACGTCTAATCTCTTTTTGAACTTGCTGTTCACGTATCTTGCGCAGCAATCTTGCCACCTGATGAATATGCCCCTGCAACTCCCTTACAATTGCCGGAAAATTATTCCAGTCCATCCGTGCAATCTCGTCCAGACTTTTACCAGATTGATCACCCGCCTGATCCGACGGCATACCATCCGGCGCTTCGCCCTGCCCTGGCTGTTGTCCCGGCTGTTGCGCTGGCGTTGGTTGCATTCCCTGACCTGGTTGATCACCACCTTGCTGCGCTTGCTGCATGGCTTTCATCATCTCTTCCAACTGCTCAAGGGTCATGCCTTGTGGCGCACCTTCGCCTGGCTGCTGACCTTGCGAATCCTGTAAATCCTGTACCGGTCCATCCTCTTGGGCAGATGGATCCTGCATGACTTCCGGCGCATCTGGCGGCAAATCAACATTGGGCATTTTCTGACCTTGTCCATTCTCTTCACCAACCGAAAGCTCCTGATCTTCACTAAGGCCGGACTCACCCGGATTAAAGCCGCTTTCCTGTGATTGCTGCGGATCTCCATCCTGAGAATCCTGCGCATCCTGAAGATCATTAAACATTTCGCTCAACTGGTCTTGATCCATACCTTCCATGGCCTCTTTCAACTTATCCATGGCATCTTGCATATCCTGATCGCCGTCATCTTTCTGCTGACCATCTTGGGATTGACTGTCCTGTTGTTGACTGTCTTGAGACTGACTATCCTGCTGCTGGCTATCTTGGGCGTCACTATCCTGTGAATCATTCATGTCCTGATTCATCTTGTCCTGATCGCGCTTATTCTGTTCCTCCAATGCTTCCTTGATCTTATCCATCAAGTCTTGCATCTGCTCTTGATCTGATTTTTGCTGCTCGCCATTCTCGGAGCCATCTTGTTGCTGATTATCCTGAGAAGGATTATCTTGCTGGCCATCTTGTTGTTGACTGTCCTGCTGCTGGCTATCTTGAGCGTCACTATCCTGTGAATCATTCATGTCCTGATTCATCTTGTCTTGATCGCGCTTATTCTGTTCCTCCAATGCTTCCTTGATCTTATCCATCAAGTCT
>JAUILO010000206.1 GCA_030432775.1 Alphaproteobacteria bacterium | reverse complement strand
GAGGTTATTGAACGCCCGGCTGCAGCGATTAAAGAGCTTGTCGAAAATTCTATCGATGCGGGTGCTACACGTATTTTTGTCGAAGTCCGTGATGGCGGAAAATCTCTTATCCGTGTACAGGATGACGGCTATGGCATGAGCCACGATGAAATGATCGCCGCACTTGATCGTCATGCAACATCCAAACTTCCAAGCGATGATTTGCTCAACATCAACCATCTAGGCTTTCGCGGCGAGGCTTTACCATCTATCGCATCGGTTAGCCGCATGCGTATTCAATCAAAATCAACCGATGAAGACCAAGGTTGGAGCATCGAAATTGCTGGCGGCATAAAAAGCGAAGCCGTGCCCTCCAGCCACCCCAAAGGCACCCAAATCGAAGTGCGTGATTTATTCTACGCAACGCCTGCCCGTTTGAAATTCCTTAAAACCGACCGTTCCGAGTATAGCGCAATCAAGGATACGATGATCCGTCTTGCCATGGCGTTTCCGGCTGTTGGTTTTTCACTCACCCATAATGACAAAAGTTCTTTCTCTGTACCGCCCGCGCAAGATGATTTGCTGGACGCTAGGCTAGAGCGACTGCGTGCTATCATGGGAAATGATTTCGCCGAGAACTCTATAAAAATAGAAGCAGAGCGCGAATCTATACGCCTTACCGGCTATGCCGGCCTGCCAACAATGAACCGTGGCACATCGTCCCACCAATATTTCTTTGTTAATGGGCGTCCGGTTAAAGACAAACTGTTCTTTGGCGCGGTTCGCGGCGCTTATGCCGATTTACTGGCGCGTGACCGCTCCCCCATGATGGCATTATTCCTTGATATCGACCCCGAACATGTTGACGTCAACGTGCATCCAGCCAAAACAGAAGTGCGTTTCCGAGACGCAGGACATGTGCGCGGCCTTATCGTCAGTACACTCAAACATGCACTTCACGCCGGGGGACATAAAACATCCAGCACAGTTTCCATGGCCACGCTTGGCGCTATACGTCCAGGTGACGGAGCATCTAATGATTATCCGGCAACACCCGCACTGCCTTGGAACAGATCACCATCACCTTTCAGAAACTCTACCTATCAAGGCACAAGCAATACGCCATTCCCCACACATCAGAATGCTGCCCTGCAGGAAAGCGTATATGAGAGCTACAAGCCTTTTGATAACGTCCCAAGCGGCATAGAGCCCTCCGCCAGAGCAGAGCCAGAGATTAGCTACGATACACAAGCCACAACCTATCTTCTGGGCGCTGCACGCGCGCAAATTCATGAAAACTATATCGTCGCACAAACCGAAAACGGACTGGTTCTTGTCGACCAGCATGCCGCGCATGAGCGCCTTGTCTATGAGCGCTTTAAAGCACAGCTCAGCGAGCACGGCGTGGAAAAACAAGGGTTATTAACACCGGAAATCATCGATCTTGATGATACGGTCATTGCACGTTTACTTGAAAGGCAAGACGACCTTGCAAAGCTTGGCATTGAAATCGAGGCATTCGGCCCCGAAAGTATTGCAGTGCAATCAATCCCTGCGCTTTTGGGACAAAAGGTCAATATTCAAAAACTGATCAAGGATATTGCCGACGAGCTTGACGAAACAGATGATATTCAAGGCGTTGAACAGCGCTTGCACGACGTATTATCAACCATGGCATGTCACGGCTCTGTGCGATCCGGCCGCCGTATGAACGCCGAAGAAATGAACGCGCTTTTACGCCAGATGGAAAACACACCCCATAGCGGTCAGTGCAATCATGGTCGTCCGACATGGGTGGAATTGAAACTGTCGGATATTGAAAAGTTATTCGGTCGCCGTTAATTTCTGTCACAATCATACAAAAAAGAGCCGTTAGCGCATATAGCCACGGCTCTTCTTAGTTCATTTTAAAATGATGATTACAAGACCATCTCATCGCCTTCCATTAATGCCAAGGCCTGCATCTCGTATAACGTTCTGTAATGAGAACCTTCGCGAGAAATAAGCTCGCTATGCGTGCCTTGCTCTATCACCTCACCTTCATTAAAAACAAGAATACGATCCACGTTTTTAATTGTAGCCAGACGGTGCGCCACAGTAATGGTTGTGCGGCCTTTCACCAGTTCTTTTAAAGCCATCTGAATATAGTGTTCAGATACAGAATCCAGTGCCGATGTCGCTTCATCAAGAATAAGGATTGGCGCATCACTCAGGATTGCTCTGGCTATTGCCACACGCTGGCGCTCACCACCGGATAGCTTGATACCACGTTCACCCACCAAAGTATCATAACCTTGGTTCAGTTCCTGAATGAAATCATGAGCATAGGCTTTTTCGGCCGCTTCAATAATTTCATCCATTGTGGCACCTGGCTTACCGTAAGCAATATTCTCCGCCAGAGAACGGTGGAACAATATTGGTTCTTGTGGAACCAGCGCGATTGACTGCCTTAAACTGCCCTGCTTCACAGCAGCGATGTTTTGACCATCAATAAGAATCTGTCCGTCATCAACATCATATAAACGCTGTATCAACTTCACGAATGTAGACTTACCAGAACCGGAGTGACCAACAAGAGCCACCTTCTCGCCCGGTTTAATCCGAATAGAAAAATCATCATAGATTGAAGATTTCTGGTTCTTATAAGAAAACTGAACATCTTCAAAGAGGATCTCTCCTTTGGCTGGTACAAACAGTTTGGCATCTTTTTTATCCAGCACTTCATCATCACGTAACCAGTATTCGATAACGTCTTCCATTTCGGAAATCGAACGCTGAAGGTTTGCAATATGCATACCGATATCACGCATGTAACCGCTAATGATAAAATGCGCTGTTAATGCCAGACCAATATCACCAATCGAGGCACGGCCATGATACCAAAGGTATAACGTCACCCCGACCATGCCAGACAACATCATCGTCCGGATACAGCTACGGATAAAGTTACTGAACTCGCCGATTTGCCAGGCATTTTGCGATAAATCGCGCCAGTTGCTCGCCACATCAAAAAAGGTTTGCTCCTCGCGCTCTTCAGCACCAAAGGTCTTTACAGTCGCATTACCTGTAATGATATCCGCCAATGTCGCACCGATTTTCGTATCAGCCGTAGCCGATTTTCGAAAACGCGGAGCCAATATTTCT
>JAUILO010000205.1 GCA_030432775.1 Alphaproteobacteria bacterium | reverse complement strand
TGTCCCATGTAATCATTTTTTGCGTGAAACTCCGTTTTGAGCAGCCGGATTTCATCACAGAAATTTGGTATGGTAAGCCCTTGGCTTGATGTTGCGGTCATGGCAACATTTTGTTAACACGGCGGAAAACCAAGGACTTGTTGAAAAGGCGGAGTGTTACGCTCATGGGCCGCTCCCGTCTGTTCGAAGCAAATGATCAATCAAACTGAAGAAGGAAACAATCATGCCGATGATCAAAATTGATAATGTTGAGTACGATACAGATAAACTATCGGAAACTGCCAAAGCACAACTAATGAATTTGCAGGTTGTTGATCAAAAGATCGCAGCGACTCAACAAGAGCTCGCAATTCAACAGACTGCACGGAATGCGTATGCGCAGACTTTGAAAGACGCGCTTGCGGCGCAAAACTGAAGAGATACATAGAGTGCGAGTTCAGAACTCGCACTCTATTTTATTCGCCGTCAAGTTTTTGCTAATATTTAGCATGCAGAGGTGATACCCAATACAAAACATCGCAAAACAAGAGGGCTAATTTAGTGTCGAACTGGTAATCCGGATATAACATAGATGTTGGCTATACTTATGGCTTTTATGCTGAGTTGGCACCTAATTGGTTGAATGCTTCGGCAATATTAAACGGCGTAAATCCTCCAGTTGGGAAAAATCTTCGGTATTTAGAATTGGGGTGTGGGTTTGGTCTGGGTCTCATTTTGCTTGCGGCGATGTTCCCTGACTATGAATTTCTTGGTGTTGATTTTAATCCTGTTCACATCGCACATGGGCAGAAATTAGCGGATTATGCAGGTCTTACAAATATCCGGTTTGAAGAAGCGGATTTTGTCGAACTCGCTAAATATTGGCCCGCAGAATGGGGTCGTTTTAATTATGTAGCTGCACACGGCATATATACTTGGCTTGACGTCCCTGTGCGTCAAGCGCTTGTTAAAACAATTGAGCTTGCCACTAAGCCAGGTGCCCTCGTTTATCTTTCGTACAATACAATGCCGGGATGGGCATCTACATTACCTCTTCAGTATTTACTTCGTTGTTGGCAAAATACAGAAAATTGGGGAAGTGTTGCGGCTATTACAGATGGCAAGAAACGTTTGAAGGCATTACTCGATGCTAAGTCGGGAATGACGACGGCTTTGCCTAAAATGTCTAAGCGTTTGGAGGCTATGGAAAGTCAGGATCCAGCTTATTTGGTTCACGAATATCTTCATGACGGCTGGCAACCAATTTGGTTTGATCAGATGGTAGATGCTATGGCAGTCGCGAAATTGAATTATGTCGGTACAGCGGCACTTGGTGATGATGTTATTTATAAAATCTTGCCAGAAGCACAGAAGGCAATCCTTCGTGAATATAAACACCCAATAATGCGCGAAATGATGACTGATGTCATTGTCGATAAATCCTTTCGCAAGGATGTTTTTTCTAGGGGGGCCACTACAATGTGGCCATCAACGAAAGATAAAATTTTGCTCGACATGGCGTTTACACTATTAACGAAGCCAAAAGAAAGCGAATATAAGTTCAGCCTCTCTTTGGGAGAGGTTTCTGGTAAAGCAGACACGTATGGTCCCGTTGCTGATAGCCTAAGCGCCGGTCCAAAAACAATAAAACAGCTTATAGAGGTAACTGGAATTCCTCTTAATAAAATTACTGAAGCGTTGACTCTTCTTATGCATGGTGGATACGTTGTATTACACAATCCTATAGCAAATAAAAAGCTCGCCAAAACACTGAATCGAGTAATTATTACTGAGGCGGCGAACGGTGCTCCTTATAAATATCTCGTTGCCGCAGACATAGGCGCAGTGATTTCTGTTAAAGATACCGACCTAATTATGGCACATGAGACCATTGGTAGTCGCAACGAGAAAAATTCTACCGAGCTTGCTGAAATATTGCTGTTAAAGCTTAAATCTTTTAATAAAGGTTTGGTAAAAGACGGAGAGCCATTGCTGACGCGCGACACCATGTTACCGTATGCAATTAGTCTAGCTGACACCTTTTTGAATGAGACTTCAAAGAAATGGAAAAAGTTAGGTATAGTCTAATTGTCACATCATGTGAGCTGGTGTGATATTTTCTTGAACAACTCTGGTTTGCGTTTGTGGCAGTCTTTCATGGCTTGCAAGAGCGTCCTGCTGTTGAGCGCCGATTTGGGTATCTGCCCGTTGTATAGCCAGACGTAGCATAAGATTATCGACGGGTCGGGATGTAGAACAGCAAACCTTTGCGAGAGATCTGGCCGACAGCGGACGTTCACCATACCGCATTTTGCAACCTGTCGTGCAGCGTGGCCAAAAAAAAGTCAAAATTGAGGTGCCGTTGTGACTTTCTGGTGGGTAGTGTGACTGCGCGCTAAGTTATCGACGACAGCCAATGTCAGGTGGAGAGACAGTTGTGGTAAAGATGACAGTGGAGCAGGCCCTTCTAAAGGGTAAATTTCATCAGAAAAAGGGTGAGTTGGATCAGGCCCGTGTGCTCTACAAGACTGTGATCGAAGCGTTCCCGAACAACAAGCGCGCTAAGTTGGCGCTTGCTTCTTTGGATCAGTCTAAAACTTCTGTTGCGCCTGCGGTTCCAAATCCTTCGAAAGAACAATTGGATAGTTTGATTGCGTTGTATTCGGCTGGAAGGTATCAGGATGTAATTTTGGAAGGCACAACTTTAGTGGAAGAGTTTTCATCATCCTTTGTGATTTGGAACATTTTAGGCGCTGCATATAAGGCCGTTGGCCTGCTCGAGAGGGCCGCAGATGCCTTTGCCAAGGCGGGCGAAGTAAATGCGAACTATCCAGAAGCGCACCATAACCTAGGTATTGTTCTGAAAGATCAGGGCAAGCTTGATCATGCGATTGCGGCATTTGAGCGTGCGCTGGCTCTGAAGCCTGACTATGCAACCGCTTATAACAATATGGGGAATGCGTTGAAAGTTCAGGGCAAGCTTGATGAAGCGGTTGCGGCATATGAGCGTGCGCTGGCTCTGAAGCCTGACTATGCAACCGCTTATAACAATATGGGTGTTACCTTACAGGAGCAGGGCAAGCTTGATGAAGCGGTTGCGGCATATGAGCGTGCGCTGGCTCTTAAGCCTGACTATGCAGACGCTTATAACAATATGGGTGTTACCGTAAAGGAGCAGGGCAGGTTTATTGATGCGGTC
>JAUILO010000204.1 GCA_030432775.1 Alphaproteobacteria bacterium | reverse complement strand
CGCGTATCCATGTGGAGCAGGCGGCGCGTTTTTCATTGGAAAATTAACACGTTTGCTTGGCGCTATGTGCTGTGTAATTAGAGGCTGTATGTGAACAGAATCATATTTTTATTTTTAGGGCAAAAAATAAAGCACCGAAAAAAATCCGGTGCTTTTTACTCTGTTTTGCGGCTCCTATTCTAAAAAAGAGCCGAAGGCTTTGTCTGGCATATTCTTGCATTTATAGCAACGTATAGCTTAAGGCTGTAAAAGACATTTTATATGAGGGAGTTTAAAATATAAAAACTCAAAACCCTGCCATCATCATACGATGATCTTTTTGCACCGAACCAGACTGTGCTGTAACTGTAATCACATAAAAGTGACGGCTACGCGTTCAGCCCCGGAGTAGATGGTTTCTGTTGAGGTGCTTGTGCAATATCTGCTGTGACACCGTAACGAGATAGGCCAAGATCCAAACCATTTCCGATAACCGGAGATGATATAGCGCCTGGTCCGCTTTCAATGCCTGCAACTTCTGCTTCTAGTTCTGCTAAATCAAAAGCCATTTAAGTACTCCCTCTATAATTCACCCATGTTGTGGCTTGCGCCGTTTCATTAAGCTCTGTGAATAATTAATGGATAGTAATCGCCTTCTTTAACGTTTTTGCTATCCGGGTCCACAAGAACCATTAAAACCTGAAATGCATTTTGGAGGTATTTAGCAAGGGCGGGGTCAACTGGTATCCCAAAATTTCTGACATCGCCATCTTCCATAATAAAGTCCAACTTGCTCGTATCCAGGTCGTATTCCAACCAAGAAAGCTCTTCTTTAAACGGCTGATCATGTTTGATCATTGCCTGGGCAAGTTCGTTGACAACTAGTTCTGCATTCATACCGTTGTCGGCGTTCGTGCCTTTATTATATTCGGGTGTTTTATCTTGTGCCATCGTTCCTGGTCACTTGTTGGTTTCTATTACACCGTCATATTGTAAGCCTTCTGTATATATATTCAACACTAAGTATGTTAATGCGTGGTTAAAATACATATTCATTATAGCTATTTTTCACATTTATGTACAATTTTTCTTATTATTTTGTGAAATTTCCACATTGTATGTAAATAAATGTATTTCAGGTGCGGGTTGATATGATACGAAGTTCGGCAAAGAATCCGCCGAGAACTTTATTATTATCCAAATCGAGGTGGAAAACACCAAGCTTTTCAGAATTTAAAAAGTGCTCGAGCATTGTGTCCTTCATCGGGACGCCAAATTCCTGCTTCTCATCGCTGTAAATAAAAAAGAGTTCATAAGTATCCTTATCAAATTCAACGTACTCCAGAGGCTTACGTAGGGGCTTACCATGGAAAACAGAGATCTCGCCTGTTCGCTTGCTTGAATAGACGTCTATATCCATCTCTTCAATCAATGTTTCTTTGTTTAATAATTTGGTTTGGTCAGACATAAGGGGTAGAACACGCTAAAGGAATAGGGATGTTATGAGTGTCGTCAGAAGCTTGCTTCACCAAAGTTTTGTAAAACAGGCGTCTTTCATACCATCATAACAAAAAAATGGCACACGCATAGTATATCTATTGGATTATTTCCATTGATACGCAGGACATTTGTTTTGGTCTGAATTTGCGGAGCTTAATTCACTCTTGGTGTTGCAAATGTAGGAACATCTTCGTCCGGTACAATTGGGTCTGTAGTTGGACCGGCCGGTGCGTGTTCTTGAATCTCGATACCCATAACTTCAAGAGTACTTGCAATGCGCGGGTTTTCAACAACGCTCTCGACTTTTTCATCAATAGCATCAAGAGCTTTTCTTTCAAGCCACTCGGCGATCTTTGAAAATCCAGGGATGAACTCTCCTAATGTGTTAAAGACATTGGCGATACCGGCAATAGCTTGAAACTTATCAATCGGATTGCTGCTGAATAGACCGCCGATGAAGTCCATGCCAAGCCATCCGGCTACGGTTTGACCTGCATCGTCTGCTGTTGATTCTGGACCTGATATAGCGCCGTTATCAACTAGCTCTGAAGCGATCCTGAATGTGTTGCGCAGGTCATCGCCCGCTTGGCTGCGCCATCCGCCGCCGGCAATTGTTGCCATGGCTTGGAAATCCTCGCGTGTCGCTCTTGATAAGAAGCGGTCAAAACGCTGCTCTGATGTAATTGCAGGGCCGCCAATCGGAAAGTCTACCGATCCGTCAGGATTTGTAATCTGTTCTGCCGCAATGTCGGCTGCGCTGCGTAGATCCGGAATGATTTCGTTTAACCCCGGAATTTGCGCGAAGCTGAGTTGATCTTTGTGTGCTTCAAAGTTTGCACGAACTTCCTCAGGGGTTTGGTCAACTTCTTCGGCAAAACGTCTGATGAATTCTTCGTATCTTTGGTCTTCAGGCACTTCATCTTCATGCATGCCTGCGATGATAAAGCCAACCTTGGCAGCGCTCATATCTTCGTAGCCAAGCTCTAGGAACACAGCTTTGTCATATGCGCCAACACTAATGCGGGCTGCGATACGAGCCGTCAGTAATGCGTCCGGATTGTCGTCAAATTCCCTTTCAGCTGCTGTGTCCAGTGCCGTAATCGCAGCATCTTGCGGTAAACCGGCAATCGTCGCTGCTTGTTCGGCAAGCCATGGGCCATGATTGCGCAATGCTTCGGCAACTTCAGGGAAGATGCCTTCAATTTGATCTGCTGTAATGTACATACCTTCTGTAAACGCACCGGCAACGGCTTCTGTACTCGCGCCATCTGTAACCATATGAGCTGTTAGGAAGGTGATTGCTGCTACGCCTTTGAAACGCCACATTTCGGCAAGGCCGTGCGCAGGTAGCTTGGCCGGATTAAGCCAGCTTGCTTCTCTGCCGAATTCTTTAACATGTCTGAACCATCTGCCGTACATGGCAAGATCATCCGTGGCCATTCCGGAAACTTCTTCGGCGATTCTGCGTACATCATCTTCTGTCATTGTTCTGCCGGCAGCCGCCGCATCACCTGTATTTTCTGCCGCACGGGCTGCATCCAGACCATCATCCAATACCCGTCCGGTATCTGTAAGCACGTCACTTGTTCTTAATGCATCTCTTAATCTGTCATTACTTCTAAGCAGGTCTGCAAAATCATCAAGGTTTTGTATGCCTTTGAATTCTTCAATGTGATCAAGGTTTCTTAGTAGTATTGTGAGGTTGCGT
>JAUILO010000039.1 GCA_030432775.1 Alphaproteobacteria bacterium | reverse complement strand
CATCGGCATATTAATGCTTCTCTTTGCGGCTATCACCTGTACAACCTATGCCTTGTTACAAAAACAACTGCTGGTTAAATTTTCTTCTGTAAATGTGGTTTCGACCGGCCCATAAGCCAGCAAGGTCTTGTTAATCAACATCACTTCATCGCAAAAATGCGGAACACTTCCCAGATTATGGGTGGACACCAGAATCAAACAATCTTCAGCTGCGAGTGCGCGAAACAACGCAATTAATGACTCTTCGGTTTTTATGTCCACGCCGGTAAACGGTTCATCAAGCAAGATAATTTTTCCGCCTTGCGCCAGCGCCCGCGCAACAAATACACGCTTTTTCTGTCCGCCGCTAAGTTCGCCGATCTGGCGCTTTTTATAGGCGCTCATACCCACACGCTCCAAAGCCTCATCTACCGCTTGTTTATCTGCTTTGGACGGGCGGCGTAAAAACCCCATATGCCCATAACGTCCCATCATAACGACATCTTCGGCCAAAACCGGAAAATTCCAATCAACCTCCTCGGTTTGCGGCACGTAAGAAACCAGATTTCTCTTGAGAGCCTGCCGGACAGGCAATCCCTGAATCTTAACCGCGCCGGTGGCTGGTGTAACAAAACCCATAATGGCTTTAAATAAAGTAGATTTCCCCGCGCCATTTACCCCGACAAGGCCACAAATCGACCCTCCATGCAACTCGCCTTCCACCGCCTCAAGAGCCGTATAGCCGTTGGGGTATGTCACACCAATATTGCGAAGCTCAATAAACGCGCTCATTTATTTCTTCTCCAATGCTGTATTAAAACCATTGGCAATTGTACTGATCGTAACCTTGAGCAAATCAAGATATGTTGGCACTTCACCATCCGGTTCACTTAAAGAATCGACATATAACACACCGCCATACAGCGCTCCGGTTTCGGACGCCACTTGCTTGGCTGGTTTATTTGAAATTGTACTCTCACTAAAAACAACCGGTATATTCTTTTCACGTACTATATCAATTACCTTCCGGACCTGTTGCGGCGCACCTTGCTGATCGGCGTTAATGGGCCATAGGTAAACTTCCTTCATACCCAGATCTTTTGCCAGATAACTAAAGGCGCCTTCACTACTGACCAGATAGCGTTTATCATCAGGGATGTTTTTAAGCTGGACAGCCAAGCCCCCTTGCAATGTCTTAATTTTATCGCTGTAGGCTTTGGCATTATCATTATAAATTTTGGCATTATCCGGATCCATTTCAGAAAAAGTTCTACGGATATTCTCAACATAAATCAGTGCATTTTTCGTAGACATCCATGCATGCGGGTTCGGCTTCCCCGAATATGGCCCTTCATAAATAGAAATAGGTTCTATACCGTCGGATACTGTAACACTCCGCACATCTTTGACATCTGCCAAAAACCGCTCGAACCAGCGCTCCAGATTCAAGCCATTCCGGAAAATTACATCCGCGCCTTTCGCCCTTACAATATCTTTGGGCGTTGGCTGGTAATCATGTATTTCTGCGCCGGGCTTGGTAATGGATTCAACAATCGCCGCATCTCCGGCAACATTACGCGCAATATCGGCAATTACGGTAAAGGTGGTAACGGCTTTGAATTTATCAGCTGCGAAAACCTGCCCAGGAAACAGGGGAAAGACAGCTAAAACCATGACAGTTAAGGTCAAAAAAAAAATTTGTGAAAAACACTTTAAACATGGCAAAACACCATTCCTTTAATTCTGCTTATACGATTGAGTGTAGCAGAGCGTCATAGATTTAGCAAATGCTAAACATATGATGTCAGACTAAATTGTTTCAATGTGTTTCTCTATTAATTTTGGTGAAAACTTCATCGACCTGCCAACGCCAATGTGAATGCTTTTTTGCCCGCCACCTAAATCATAAGCCACACCATATAATCCTGCATCTTCTGCCACCGATCCATCTATCTCGGTACTAGTATCACTTGAAATAGTAATATTGCCTATAGCTGAATTTGCTCCCCCCAAGCCAAGAATACCTGGATCATACCCCCTATTGTAAGCATCCATAGATAATATGGATTTCAGTAATATATCTTCGTCAGACCAGCTCATTTTTTCATCCTTACACTCATATCCCTGTTAATAAAATATTTCACTGGATCCTTGACTGCGGGATCCGCAGATCTTAATCCCATTTTTTTTGTATCTATCCATTTCAGATAATCACGCAGTTCATCTGTAACCGGCTCATCTGTCATCTCAATGCTTACTGATTTTAGACGAACCCCTTTTCCAAAATAATCTTCAAAATGACTTTTCTTAATTTCATAACGAGGAGGATAACGATTCACCACGTTCACTTCCATAAGACCCTTAATTGTCTTCGGGTCATTCAAGTCTATAAAAGTTACAAAAACAGGAAAATAAGCTGGCTCAGTTATCTCAGCATGTTTATCTAATTGACTGTAATATTTTGCGCCGTCTATTGTTCCCCCTGGACTAGGGCTGCTAAAAATCTGAAATGGCATACTTAAAGCATAACCACGATCACTAGAATACCCTCGCAAAGTAGCAAAAACTACACCGCGCTCGCCAAGGTCAACCACTACAGCTTCACCTTTTACAAATTTACTGGAATTATATTTCCTATCATGGGGATGTTTATTGCCTGTAGGATAAAATTGAACTGTAACCTCCCGAACCGCCGAACCAGTCTTAACCCCTTCGGGCGTTTCTACTTCTACAGTCAGCTTATAACGCCAACTATATTCAAGATCATTATCTTCATTAAACACCGCATGCCATAAGATAGCACCGCTTAAAATAATAATCGCCGCAGCCAAAATTAGATTTTTCAAAACACTCAATATACGTCCCCTTATGGTGTGTTCAGCGTCACTGTGATTTTGTAATTCCAGCCATAGAATTAATTTTTGAAATCTTGCTCATAGTGCTACGCTAACTTTTCTCCGAAAGCGTTTCTGCCTCAAATTATGCGGCACAAATTCCGCGCCATTGCTCAACTGAATTGTAACGTAAATTCTTAAAGTTTTGTCGATTCTCTAAATGGCGTTGGTGATTGAAATGGTTGAGGAATGAAGAGTGAATGGCTGTGAAATTTTGAAGAGATCTCGTCGATCTAAACTTGTTCATCATCTTCTCTCGCCGTCGAAAGTGTAGGTGTGAATTCTCAACCTGACTGTTCTTGTATTGCCCCGTTTCTTGCAAATGCTTCATATTCAAGTCTCTTAAAGCCGCGCCGTAAGACGCAAGCTTATCGGTGACGATTTTCTTTGGCTGACCATGCTTAGATATAAGCTTTTTCAATACTTTACGCGCGGCCTTTCTATTTCTTCTCTTGGAAACATAACAATCTAAAATCGTTCCTTCGTAATCCACGGCTCGCCACAAATAATGCGTTTCACCGTTTATTTTGACGAAGACCTCATCAATATGCCAACGCCAGTTTGACGGGATATGAACCGCCTTTTTCTTGAGATCTTTAGCAAATAAATTACCGAATTTATTCCACCAATACCGCACCGTTTCATGACAAATATCGATACCACGTTCATGCAAGATATCTTCAACTTGACGCAAACTTAGCGGATACCGGATGTAATACATCACGGCTAATTTGATTATTTCGGGGCTAGTTTTGTAATATTTGAAGGAGTCAATTTTGCTCATAAACAGCAAAATACCACAAATCATCTAAAACTACATTTTAATCTGACAAGACCGCGCTAACCTTTCTCTGCTTTAATATAGTTAAAATCCAAATTTATGAAAATAAAACATATAAAAGAGCACCCAACATATCGCATGCACCCAATATAGCTGAGATATGTTCAATCGATTTTGAAGACAAAGGCTTGCTATATGTGCTATTCCGGTAACAGCAGTAAAACGAAGAGCGCGGACACAAGCGCTAGCCATGAGGAACGTTATAAGAGATAAGTTCAAATGGCCTGACCAAGAAGCATAGATTTTATAGGGGACACCTGACGCTATGCCTGTTAGCAAGGATTCCCAAAGTCCTAGTTCTTGAATCTGGTATCCAGCTTGCTCAACCATAGTGTTTGAAATCCCTGGAATGAAATCAAGAAAGCTCTGAATATTCTCAAAATGGCTCAAAGCCAGAAAATATAGAACTGATCCGCCGAACAAAGCTCCAAGTGTTGTAAAAGCAATGTTGATGTAAGCTTCTTTCTTATCTTCGAGAACAATACGGCTGAGCCAAATATCCGGTACGAAGAAAAAGAATGTAGCCTCAGCAACCCCCCAAGCAAAACTAATCAAGCGCGTTTTTATTGCCACGGCTTGACCTCCATTTCACTTTTCAAGGCATCAAAAGTATTTTGCAGGGTTTCAATAAGTTTTGTCCTATCGCCTTCCCAGTTCACAGGCTCTCCAATATTGATTTCGCACACAAACGGCACCAGCAGAGCCTCCCCGCGCGGCAACGCCTTGCCAAGGCCATACATGTAAACAGGTGTAATCTGAATATCTGGCTTGGCTTCGAGCACCTTGGTGATGCCATATTTTAAAGGAGATTGCTGCTCAGGATCACCACGCGATCCTTCAGGAAAGATTATAACTGTACAGTCTTGGTCTAAAGCATCCATCATAGGCTGAATGGGATTTTCAGTTTCACCGCCGCGATCAATCGGTATCACGCCAATCACATTGACGGAAAACCAAGTCATAAGAGGTGTTCGGCAAAAATAATCCTTGGCCGCAACAACTTTCACTTTAGGTAAGTCGGAGAGCTTAAACAAACTCATGAGCACCATCGCATCCAAATGAGAGTTATGGTTGGCTGCAATCAGATGTGCGCCCCTCGGTTTCAAGCGTTCCATATGCCTTGCATTAAAACCGAGGATAATTAGCAAAATAGGCCTGACAATCACGCCGTAGAAAGCCCAGCGGAGTATATTGTGAAATTTATGCTTCATACTCAGCTCCTAGTAATAGAAAAACCGAACCGTATGGAAAAACAACGGAGCACTTAAACTTAAGGAATCTATTCGATCAAGAATGCCTCCATGACCGGGGATAAGTGCTCCTGCATCTTTAATCTGAAGATCGCGCTTCATAGCCGAGAATGTAACATCGCCAATAAAGCCCGTAACCGCGAGCATAGCTCCTACAAATAAGGCAAACGGAATACTGAAAGGTGTCAGGAAACTATGGAACAACACAGCCATAACCATTGTAGTGCCTACACCACCGAGGAACCCTTCCCATGTCTTGTTCGGACTGACATCAGGGACAATCTTATGTTTTCCAAGCATCTTACCCCACACATATTGAGCAACATCATTGCCTTGGTTCAAGATTACCAGAAATAAAATCAGCCCAGATCCACCTGCAGCATTGCCACCCGTAGCTGGGAACATCATCAACATAGCCGTATGCGAGACAGCAAAGACTGTTACCATTAAACCCCAGCTAATCGCAGAAACAGATTTCAGAAAACCCTCCGTTTGTTTTGTTAAAATGAGACGAAATGGAAGCAGGAAAAACACCCAGACAGGTATGAAGACAATAAACAAACCGTATTGATTAGTAGCAACCAGAATATATTGAATGGGGATCGTCAAATACGCCCAGAATAGAACCCTTCTGTCTGCTTTGCGTAACGGAATAACCGAAACATATTCCTTAAGTGCAAGAAAGCTTATCAACCCAAAAAAAATAACAGAAACAATGGGCGAGGATAGAAGCGCAATCGAAAAAATGGCGATCATCACCCACCAGCTTTTAATGCGATTTGTTAATTCTTTGAAATCTTGATTAGGTTTTGCTTTTGTCAGCGCAAATACAATCAACGTTGCAGCGGCAAGCAATCCAACAACAACAGCGATGCCGAAATGAACAGGGTTATCCAAAAAATTGAGCATAAAATTTCTCCTATTTCTTTAAAGCTGAGCGCAAACGATTGATGCATGACCAGATACACAGGATCGCTAAAAGTACAAAAACCCAGCCCAAAATACCTTGCAATGAAACTCCAATCCCAATCAAAAAGCCAAGAACACCTGTTACAGCGGCCCTGTCACTCTTGCCCATTGGTCCATCATAACGGCGCTGCCCACTCATCATAAAAGCCAAGACACCGCAAAACTCATTCAAGGTCGCTATCAAAATAAATGCGCCTACTGCCCAAACAGCTTCCGGTGCATAGAAAATAAAAGGAACAAAAAGGGCCGTATCAGATACAACATCTCCCAATTCATTAAGGGCCATACCGAGTTTGGACTTCATATTATGCTCACGCGCCAACATTCCATCAATCGCATTTAACCCCATGCGAATAAACAAAAAAACAGGCAATAACAACCAAAGCAACGGAATATTCAGACAAAGCAACATGCCATACAGAGCACTTAAAACCAACGCTGTTATAGTAATTTGATTGGCCGTCACACCCTTATCCGCAAGGCTTTTACAAACAGGCCTCAACAAGTCTTGAAAACGAGATTTTAGATCATAAACACTAATCATGTAATGCGGGCCTAACCTTGTTTAAAATAGTTGGAGTAGGTGAGTTTTTTTTGATTTACAGGTATCTTATGAAATTCAGAAATCCAACTAATCTGCGCATCAATATCAACGATACCAACCGCATCGCACAAGTCTTCCGCCGGAGGATCGATAATACTAGAGTTAGAATGGGTTACAAAATAAGCTTTGTCTGTGCTTTGCCAACTTTGCTTTTTTTCAAGCTTATCGTGAAGCCACTTTAAAAGCGTTTTGATGTCATGCCTTAAAGATGGATAAGTGATATTGCACGTTGTATCTCCTTGCCTCTTCAAAACCTTCGCAAGTAACAGCATGTTCCTCATAGAATGATCGATACCGTACAGTAGAATTATTGTTTGATCGTTATAGGCCATAACATCACTCTTTAACCGCCTTTGTTTCACCAAATACAAAACGTGTATAGAAGTAACTCAAACCAATCAATGAAACACCCAAACCAAGGAACGAGAATACACGGTACAGCCCTTCAAGCTCCGCGGCATCAAAGAGAAAAACCTTGAATACTGCCAGAGCAATAAAGGCTATAGAAACCATGCGTGCCGGTTTGTTTTGGAACTTAATCCCTGCCGTTAAGAACGCCACGCCAGTTAAAAACCAGACCAAAGAATAAACATATAGCTCAGCAGAACTCATTCCACCATGTTCCAAAAAACCACCATGGAAATATTGACGCACGTTTAACGATGTCACAGCAAAGACTGATGCCAGGGCAATCGCCCCATAAAGTTTGCGCAGAAAGTCTGTTTTAGCGACCAAACCACGATTTTGAATGGCCCAAACCACCGCCAGCAAACCCAAACCGTAAGTCAGCGTCACACCGTTTAATAGAGGCATATCACCAACAAACTGTTCACTTGACCAATACGGATTGTGTAAGAAAAAGTCGAAATACACAAAACGGATCATCGCCATACGGAATATAACACCGCCCCACGGCTTTAAGAATTCAACATCGTGCTTACGGATAAACTCAATTATTCCGATGCCAACGCCTGCCAGCGTCATAGTAATAACTCCTCTCTCAATGAATCCAGTTTCTGAAGAGAAGATATGTCCGGCTCCGGTATGGAAGAAGTCACGGAAAACGTAGTAAGCTGTAAATAAGGCCAGAATATTGGCCGTACCAAACAAGGCATGAATGAGCATTTGATCGCTCTTATACTTTTTGTCTCCTTGGCGCATCACAACCGATAAAGACAGATACATAAACAGAGCAGGAATACCCATCTTCACAAGAGGTGCATCCAAAGCAAAAGCCCCAATAGAACGCATCGACGGTGTGTCACCAGCGAGACTGTGAAGAATGATGCTACCGAAAAGCAACACTTGCTCATAATTCATCGCAACAAAAACAAGAGTCAGGATGTACATGATGCATTTTAAGAAATCGATGCCTGTGCAACGGTAAACCCAAGCTGTCGCCGCCACTTGACCTGCGATGGCCAACGGTACATAGGCCCAAGGTAATTCAATCGCCAAACCAAGTGAAATAAAAGCAGAGGCAACGAGAGAATAAATGGCAACCAAATGATCTTGAATAATGCCATCGGCCTTATATTTCTCACGAATATCTGCCGCTTGGTAAATCGACAGGCTTGCCAATACAAGACTTAATATGCCCCAGAACATACCAAATGGCTGCATAAACCATACAGGCAAATCAAGAACCCAATAAGAAATCAGATAAAGCGACAATGCTGTACCGGCCTGAAGCCCTGCCCATAAGCGTGGATCACTCACTCGGCTCATCAAAAAAGTACTACCGCCAACATAGACTGCAGACATCCCGGCAATTACAGCTAAAGCATCACTAAGGGGAACGTTTTGTGCCCAGAAGAAGAATAAAACCAAGCTGACTCCAAGCTTCACCAAAAGCGGGTTTTGGTAAACATCCTGTTTGAAATAGGCAAGGACTATGAGCGCTAAACTAAGCAAACCTAGCATTGACCAATCAAACAGACCCAAAGTCACTTTAAAGCTGAGCCATATAATTGTCAGAACGCCTCCGACAATCGCCGCTGCGTTTAAGAAATGAACAGGATATTTTTCGTGCGCTTCAAGTGTACCATCAACAATACGCTTTCCTGTTGCCACCAGCACTACGGCTGTAAGTGCTATAGCAAAAAGCACCAAAGCAAAAGCATCAGAAGCTGAGAATACAAGCATGAACCACATTGCAGACCAGCCAAACACGCCTAACAATGCAATAATGGCCAGCATCCACCAACCTTTACGGATCAGCACGACATACAATCCGCTGAACAGCAGGAATAAATAAGTAAAAAGAGCAATTACATTTGGTTCATCAGAGCCAACCAGAGCGGGCGTTAAGAGGCCGCCAAGCAGACCGAAAACAGCAATAGCTTGTCCGTGCCATAAAGACAGAATGACAGCCAAAGCAGTTACAACAATCATGCCGCCAAAGCCAACAACAGGAGGCATCAGGGCATAAAGGTTAATAGCTGCATATAGGCTGACATACAGGCCCACAAGACCCGCTCCAATGAGACCCTGTGAAATTCGCAATGAATTTGCAACCTCCGGCCTCTTTGAAACAAATTGACCAGCAGCTAGTAATCCGATTCCGAATAATCCACCGAGGCTGACGCGCGCCATCGGCCCAAGCCAACCAAATTCAATAGAATATTTAACAAGGAAAAATGCAGCGAAGATAAGAGAGATTGATCCAATCCAAACAGGCAACTTAGTAGCGATATTCTGCTCGAACGTACTTTGCGCCTTTTCGGCAAAGTCTGTTCTTTCCCAGTCCATTATTCCAACTAGTGGAACAGAAGCAACAGGGGGTTGAGGTTTAGAAAACTTTTCTACTTGTTCTTGGACAACTTCTTCAGTTTTCTGCGTGCGTGTTTTCCACTCTTCTCTATCTGCTGCAGAAACATACGTCCCTGTTTGCTCGCGAACTATGTCAGCTTTTTGTTTTAAAGGCTGGGCCTTTGCAGACCTTACTTCATCACCACCATAAAGCTTACTCTCTAGATCACGGACACGTCGTTGGAGTCGATCAATGTCATCTCGCACCGAACCAAACCGTGAGTGATTAACCCACGGCATAAACAATGTGACAATGACAAACAGCCCTACAAGCCAAATAATTTCCATCACTACAACCCTACCATATTGTTAACGCAGTGTATTTCATAAAAATCGCAATGTTTATGAACATTGTTCAATTTCAATGATGACATAATTATGAACGTTGTGCAATTAAAATATTGAACCATGTTCAAAATCGTGCCATGATCAAAGTACAAAGGAATTTAGAATGGCCCGAAGAAGTGATCACACTCGCGAAGAATTAAAAATTCTTATAATCGAAGAGTCTTGGAACATCATTGAAAAACATGGATTTGAGGGTTTAACCGCACGACGCATAGCCAAAAATATAGGCTATGCTCCGGGAACAATCTATAACTTGTTTAGCTCGATGGATGACCTGTATTTGCAACTAAACTCCAAAACGCTCGATCTCCTTTTGGCAATTTTAAGCAGCCCCAAATGTAATGACCCTAAAAAAACACCCATCAAAAACATGAAGGCAATGGCTCATCGATATATGGAGTTCGCGAAAGAGCACAGACCATACTGGCTTATGCTTTTTAATCTTAAAGTCACAGAAAACCGCACCGATGCTGGTTGGTATCATGAGAAGGTGGATCAGCTATTCACACCACTTGAAAAATTACTAGAGCCTTATTTCACCTCTAAACAAGGCAAAAAAAGAAAAATCGCAGCGCGTGTGCTTTGGGCATCTGTACACGGCCTGTGTTTTCTTCAGGAAACAGGAAAGATCACAATAGTCAGCGAACAAGATACAGCTCCCGATATGGCCGGATACCTGATTGATACGTTCATTTCCGGGATCAAAAACAACCACTAAATTAGCTTTTATACTAAAGGCTATCACACATAGGGCAATAAATAAGGTCATGGAAAACAATTTCCGTTAATTGACATCTCAATTTCGATGTTTTTGCGAGCGCTGTCAGACTAAAGCGAACTACGACAAGAACCAGAGAAAATCATCAATTACCAAAAGCAAAATTACTACGATGGTGCATGGAATGATAAATACGCCGCGTTAACAGCTCCCATGAAAGACTGGGTGAATGGACCGGACTGGGCTCATCTGGCCATGATTAGCGCACGAGCCTACGGCATGATATTTACCGGTCCGGTTATCGAAGAATTTAAAGATTTTGAAGACCCTGTTACATTAATCATGGGAACCCGCGATCGTACAGCCCCGGGCGAAATTGGAAGCGAGAAGGTGTAAAGCGAAATCTTGGCCGTTATGATCAATTGGGCGCACAAGTAAAAGCGCGAAATGCTGATATCAATGTAATCGAACTCGATGACTTAGGGCTCTTGCCTCAAATAGAGGATTTTGAGCGGTTTAAGTCTGTGTTCAACAAAACATTAATTGTGGTAAAGTAAAATAACAGCGCTTAGTATCTGGTAATAATTTTCTCTATTAGAATAGAATAACAATTCTGATTAAAAAGGGTAAAATGCGCCAGCCAAAGATTTTTACGACAATAAAAACCTATGATCGTTCACAATTTATAGCCGACCTTGTTGCGGGTATCACTGTAGCAATGGTGGCTCTTCCGCTTAGTTTAGCGATTGCTATTGCATCGGGCGCGCAGCCGGAAACCGGATTGGTTACGGCTATTGTCGCAGGATTTCTTATCTCCTTCTTCGGCGGCAGTCGCGTACAAATCGGTGGACCGACCGGAGCGTTCATTGTTGTCGTATTCAGCATTATCGCCAATCACGGCTATGACGGGCTTGTGCTTGCAACGTTTATGGCTGGTATTATATTGCTCATCGCCGGATATTTCAGAGCAGGACGTTTAATATCCTATGTACCGGAATCCGTTGTTAGCGGTTTTACCATCGGTATTGCCATCGTGATTGCCACAAGCCAGATCCCCGATTTTCTAGGGCTTTCTTTACAACATATTCCGGCAGAGTTTCTTGAAAAAATACCGGTACTGTGGGAGGGACGGGACAATTTTAACCTCTCTGCTTTTTCTATTGCCGCACTGACACTGGTGCTGATTATAGCCTTTGTGCGCTTCTTCCCTCGCTTTCCCGGTCTAATTATCGCCGTTGGTATTGGCTCGGCTCTTGTATATTTCACAGGGCTATCCGTTGACACATTGGGCTCACGTTTTGGAGAATTACCAAGCCAGCTGCCATTGCCAAAGCTTCCATCCATTTCAACAGACCGTATTATAGAACTTCTTCCATCTGCCTTTGTGATCGCGTTTCTGGCGGGGGTTGAATCTCTCCTATCCGCTATGGTGGCAGATAGAATGACAGACGGCAAACATCGCCCCAATGCGGAATTGTTAGCGCAAGGCGTTGCCAATATCGGTTCGGCGCTTTTCGCAGGCCTGCCCGCAACAGGCGCAATTGCCCGCACCGCAACCAATGTAAAAGCAGGAGGAAAAACACCCGTTTCAGGGATCATACATGCTCTTGTAATTTTATTGATTATGCTGTTAGCCGCACCTTTAGCAGGTTACTTAGCGATGCCCGCTTTGGCTGCGCTCTTGATGATCACTGCATGGAATATGAGCGAGCCTAAAAAATGGGGAGAATATGCGCGCGGAGCAAACCACGATAAATTCCTATTGCTTTTGACTATGGTCCTAACCGTTGTTGTCGACCTCACCGTTGCTATTGGCGTTGGGGTCGCCTTGGGGCTAGCTTTTGAACTCAGCCACCGCAATGGCACAAAAAGCGATTGGTCACCACCAAACCAATAACAGCTTGCTAAGTTGCCGTACTTTTACGATGCCCGCTTCATACCCGCGATTATAGGAATCCATTGACAGAATGGCATTCATCAGTTCAGGTGTAATGTCATTTTTTCTCTCCGGTTTTAAAACTGAATAATTTTACATATTTCATCTTTTCTAACGCATGTACGTCGTCAGGGTATTTTGGAGTTATGCTTAACAGTAGCCCTGACATTCAAACCAAACTTCCTGATGTCATTATTGCTTTCACACAAATACACGAATACAGAAAAAAATCTCACACCTCGCACCCAAGAGACCTTAAAACAGGCAGGCCTACTAAGATGTTAAAATACTGGCACATAGATCGTGTGAAATACAAACTATGGTCGGCTTTTGATGCAATTATAAACGAATATTAAAAGCAAACGGCAACCCCACGGAAAGCCCATGGTTGCTTAGAAAACAGTAATATTTGGAGAAGTGCGGATTTCCGCGGTTTGGTGGCAGGGGCAGCAGGGTTCGAACCCGCGACCTACGGTTTTGGAGTTTGATTATGGTAATTGTAATATGGTTTAATATTGAGCCATATAACACCATAAAAAACAGCAGAAAATAAGGGGTTGTAGCGGTGTTTTATTAGGCGATTAAACAGCTCGTTCAATATCGTTCAGGCTCAAACCGTTCCTTTCCACCTTATTATCGCCTTATTACGGATATGAAATATAAGGACAACTGCAACAGTTTATCCTTTATCATTTTTCTTAACTACTTCTCTAGCCTGTCTTTTTTCAAAAAGCTCAACACGCACTTCTTTTTTACATTCAAGGCGTTTCTTTACCGATGTAAAACGTGCCTTAGGACAACGCTGTTGCTCAATGCTGCTAAAGCGCGGCATTTCTTTAATTTGCTCCGGTGTATAATCCTGCGTACCTGCTTGTGCCGCGCCAAGCCCAAGCATAATAATGGCAGCAGTTAAGAGTGTTAATGTCTTCATAGTTTTTCTCCTTCTATGAGGTTGGTTGAGGTTTAGTTTTTCGGCGGATACCGATATGGCTAGGGAACCACTTATACAAAGCTGGAAGAACCAGTAATGTCAGAATAGTTGAAGATATGATGCCTCCAATTACCACGGTGGCGAGTGGTCTTTGAACTTCCGACCCTGCACCGACATTAAAGGCCATCGGTACAAAGCCAAGACTAGCGACAAGCGCGGTCATAAGGACAGGCCGGAGGCGTGTTAATGCGCCCTCAATGATAGCTTCTTCTTGCGGTTTTCCTTTGGCTTCCAGATCGCGGATGAAAGACAGCATAACAACGCCGTTTAGCACCGCTACACCAGACAGGGCAATAAAACCCACACCTGCGGAAATTGACAAAGGAATGTCGCGTAATATCAATGCTGCGATACCACCCGTTAGGGCTAGCGGCACACCAGAGAAAACCAGCAACGCCGCTCTCGCTGAATTAAAAGCCATAAAGAGCAAGCCGAAAATCAATAAGAGTGAAATCGGCACAACAACCATCAAACGCTGCTTAGCGGATATAAGCTGCTCAAACGTGCCGCCCAATACCCGGCAGGAATATCGACCTTTTCGCGCACAACGCTTTGAACGTCAGTAACAAAACTGGCTAGATCACGTCCACGTACATTCGAAGTCACAAAGATGCGCCGCTTTCCATTCTCTCGGCTGATCTGTGCGTGACCATAAGCAATATCGAGATCGGCTACTTCTTTCAAAGGCACGTAATCAGGTGTTTCATCGGCACCTTCTTGCTCTGCGCCCGGAAGTGGAATAGGAAGCATCTCAAGGCTCTTAATATCGGTGCGAAGCTTTTCAGGCAAACGCACAACAAGATCAAAGCGTCTATCGCCTTCAAAGACCTGCCCTGCCTCACGACCACCCATTGCAATTTGCACAACATCCTGCACATCGGCAATATTCAGGCCGTATAGATCAAGACGTTTGCGGTCGGGAAGAATGCTTAAGGTCGGCAGGCCGGATGTCTGTTCGACCTTCACATCGGCGGCTCCTTCAACCTTCTTAACTGCCGCTTCTATTTCCTGCGCGGTTTTAAGAAGCTGATCAAGATCATCACCATAAAGCTTAACTGCCAGATCGCTTCTAACACCGGAAATAAGCTCATTAAAACGCATCTGGATCGGCTGGGTAAATTCGTAGTTATTACCCGGTAACTTTTCTAAAGCCTGCTCCATACGTTCAACCAGTTCCGCTTTAGCTAAAGAAGGATCAGGCCATTCATCACGAGGCTTCAACATAACGAATGTATCAGCCACATTGGGCGGCATAGGATCAGTTGCCACCTCCGGCGTTCCAATCTTGCTGAACACTGTTTTAACCTCATCAAAGGTCAATACTGTCTTTTCAACCTCATGCTGCATTTGCGTGGATTGAGTCATACTGGTGCCGGGGATACGCATGGCGTGAAGGGCAATATCGCCTTCATCAAGGCTTGGAATAAATTCCGCGCCCATACGGGATGCCCCAAAAAGACTGATCACCACCAAAACAAGTGCGGTAAAAATCACGATGGCCGGATGGCGTAAACTCCATTTTAAAAGTGGCTCATAAGCTTTCTTCGCGCCGCTTATTACCTTGTTTTCTTCTTCATGCACTTTGCCTGTAATAAATGTGGCAACCGCCGCAGGGACGAACGTGAGCGAGAGCACAAGCGCACTGAGCAACGCCACAACAACCGTAAAGGCCATCGGGTGGAACATCTTGCCCTCAACACCTGTTAGCGAGAAGATCGGAATGTAAACAATCGTGATAATCAAAATTCCAAAAATACTCGGTGTGATCACTTCAGTGGTGGCTTTTGCAGCCAAGGAAAAACGTTCTTCTTTGGTCATTAAACGACCAAGCCTGTGCTGTTCCATCCCAAAACGCCGCAGGCAGTTTTCGATGATGATTACTGCGCCATCAACAATAAGGCCGAAATCCAGTGCACCAAGGCTCATAAGATTACCTGACACTTTGTTTTCGACCATGCCTGTAATTGTCATCAGCATAGCAATCGGAATAACCAAGGCTGTAATCAAAGCCGCTCTCAAATTCCCCAAAAGCAGGAACAGGATCACAACCACCAGCAACGCGCCTTCAACAAGGTTCTTTTCAACGGTTTTGATTGTGCGGTCCACAAGAGAGGTTCGGTCATAAACAGCCGTTGCGTGAACACCTTCAGGAAGTGAGTCATTGACGATTTCCAGCTTTGCGGCAACCCGCTGCGCAACCTCTTGAGAGTTTTCGCCCATCAGCATCATGGCCGTGCCGAGAACAACTTCTTTACCGTTTTGTGTTGCTGCACCTGTGCGCAGAGGCGAACCAAGAGCAACATCGGCAACATCACCAACGCGAATTGTTACCTCACCGCGTTTGGCAATAATGATGTTTTGAATATCAGGAATGTCTTTAACCTGACCGGGGACACGGACGAGATATTGCTCTCCGTATTTCTCAATATAGCCTGCGCCAACGTTATTGTTGTTATGCTCCAGTGCTTCAATCAAATCAGAAATCGTCAAATCGTAAGACAATAATTGTTCAGGATAGGGCATGACATGATATTGCTGCTCATAGCCGCCAATCGTGTTGATTTCAATCACGCCTTTGAGATTACGGAGTTGAGGCATAATTACCCACTCCTGAATGGTCAGTAAATCCATGGGCGTGTATTTTGTGCCATCGTCCTTGAGCGCACCGTCTTCGGCTTCAACTGTATACATGTAAATCTCGCCAAGACCCGTTGCAATCGGCCCCATCATTGGCTCTATGCCTTCGGGGATTTCGCTTTTGATTTCGGACAAGCGTTCAGCCAATAGCTGCCGCGCAAAATAAATATCTGTGTCTTCTTCAAACACCACCGTGACCTGAGACAGGCCGTAGCGGGAAATAGAGCGCGTATAATCCAGCTTTGGAATACCAGCAAGGGATGTTTCAACGGGGAATGTAATGCGCTGCTCAACCTCTAAGGGTGTGTAACCAGCCGCTTCCGTATTAATTTGAATTTGAACATTGGTAATGTCCGGCACGGCATCAATGGAAAGCCGTTTGAAGTTATAAATACCCAACACACAAACGCCGAGCACTGCAATAAGAACGAGCCAGCGATGGCGTATGGAGGCTTCAACAATTTTTTCTAACATAATTTTATCTCTCTATTCGCTTAATGTTCATGCGCTGCGCCGGATTTCAAAATATCGGCTTTTATAATGAAGCTGCCTTCGCTGACATATTTTTCTCCGGCTTTTAAGCCATTAAGAATCTCAACTGTTTTGCCATCGCCTTTGCCTGTAGTAACAGGTCGCATTTCGTATTCATGCCCTTGCGTTACAAACACAACTGTTTGTCCCTCCATACTCTGCAAAGCCAACTCAGGAACAACAACGGCAGATTTCTTTTGTGAAACAGCCACGTGACCATCAACTGTTAATCCGGGACGCCAATGCCCTTCCGTATTATCCAACGCTACAATAGCCACATGTGTTTGACTAAGCGCATCGGCTGTCGGAAGGAAGAGCTTAATCGAACTGTCTGTTTCTTTATCGTGCTCAACTGTATGTACGCGCACGCTTTGGCCTTCACGGATTACATCCGCGTCTTTCGGAAAGATATGAAATTTAGCCCAAACACTCGATAAATCAGCAATCACAAACAGTGTTTCATCGCCTGTCACATCGCCGACATTTGTATTGCGTTCTAACACCACGCCGGAAACAGGGGCTGTGATGGTGTAGTCCCGCAGGCTTTCATTGCTTTCCAGACGTGCTAGGACATCTCCCTTTTTTACGGATTGGCCAAGATTTATAGGCACGCTACGAACAATACCAGGAAACCGCGCCCTTACATTGGCTGTTGTATCGCGGTTAAGAGTAATCTGACCGTTTAGCACCACCTCCTTGGCAATCGCTCCAGCTTGCGCCGTGGCTACTTTGATCCCAGCTTTTTTTGCGGCATCTGGCGTGATTTCGGTTTTGCCTTCTTCATGTTCGTCATGCCCGCCATGCCCGTGGTCATCATGCTCATCTTCCTCCTGATGCGCTTCATGTCCGTGGTCATCGTGATCGTCGGATTCTTCACCATGATCATCATGGGCGTGACCATCATCATGTCCGTGGCCTTCCTCTTGATCGTGGTTTTGTTCGCTTTGATGATCGTGTCCATCTTCCGCAGCCCATACAGACGCGCTGTATAAAGGCCATGTCATAAGGGCTAGGGTGAGGGTTGTAATTAAAAATGCGTGTTTCATATCTGCTATTCCTTTTGGGTTGTGTTCTGGTCAAGGGTGGAAGCCGCGACTTGCGTGTATGCTCCGCTCAACATATCAATCTGAGCTTTGGTTTCATGGAAAGACGCAAGGGCTTCAA
>JAUILO010000038.1 GCA_030432775.1 Alphaproteobacteria bacterium | reverse complement strand
GGGCTGCGCGCATCAACGCTTAGCTCTATTGACCTTGGCATTCGTAAGCCCTACAGCCAGCTGCTAGAGAGACTTGGCAACCCACACCAAAAATTACCGCCCGTAATACACGTCGCCGGAACCAATGGTAAAGGCTCCACCATAGCTTTTGTGCAATCCATTTTAAATGCCGCCGGATATAGCACACATATATATACATCACCGCATTTGATAAGTTTTAACGAGCGCATCCGCTTACAAGGACGAAGCATTTCCGATGAAAAGCTGGAAGCCTATCTGGATGAGGCTCTGGAAATGGCGCAGGATCTGGACATCACATTCTTTGAGCTAACCACCGCGATGGCGTTTAAAGTATTCGCAGACCACCCCGCCGATTTCATATTACTGGAAACCGGACTTGGCGGCAGACTTGACTGCACCAATGTTATTCAAAAACCTGTCGCCACAGTCATTACACGCATTGGCTATGACCATATCGAGTTTTTAGGCAACCAGATTAACGATATCGCCTTTGAAAAGGCAGGCATCATGAAAAAAGATGTCACATGCATTATCGCCAACCAGGAATTTGATAACCTTTATGCCCAGTTCGAACAGCGCGCCCAGGAATATGGCGCAACGCTATGCTGCTGTGGCAGTGAATGGGACATAAAAGACGGCTCGTTTCACAGTGGCAATACACAATTCAGCCTGAATGATCTAGGCTTATCCGGTTTATACCAGCGTGAAAATGCCGCAAACGCGATAGCCTGTATTTTGTCACTAAAACAATCCGGCATAATTGATATCGACGATACATCCATACAATCCGGCCTAAAAAAAGCCCGCTGGAGCGCTCGTCTTGAAAAGCTTGATCACGGTCACCTTGCCGGATTGTTGCCACAAGGATGGGAGCTATGGCTTGATGGCGGACATAATGAAATGGCAGGACAAGCACTTGCCGCACAGATAAATCACTGGCAAAGCACTGATCACAAAAAGCTTCATGTCATCTGCGCCATGATGAACCACAAAGACGCAAAAAGCTTCTTCAAACCGGTGATCCAGGAAGCAAGTTCGGTGCAGATTATCCCTATTAATCAAGAGGATGCCGCCTATAAACCCGAACAGCTCGCCGACATTCTCAAGCCACTATATGATGATGTCAAAACGGCGCAGAGTCTCGAATCCGCAATAGAAATGGCGATGCATGACCATAACGATCAGGCGGGCGGGCGCATATTGATCTGCGGATCATTATACCTTGCCGGACAAGTACTAAAAAATGATCAGGCCTAAAGATTTGGTTTGAAATAAGTGTCTTTGCCATTAAATCTTCAAATTTGGAAGTTAAGCTATATTTGCGCTAAGATCACAACAACCGACATAAACATATTTTGATACATATATAATACGCAGAGGATAAACGAAAATGCCCCATAATATTGCCCTGATTGATGATGATCGTAATATTCTCACCTCCGTTTCCATATCGCTAGAATCAGAAGGGTTTAGCGTACAAACATATAATGACGGCGAAGAAGGCCTTGCAGGCATTACATCCAACACACCTGATCTTGTGGTTCTTGATATCAAAATGCCGCGTATGGATGGTATGGAGGTGCTTCGCAAATTGCGTGAGACATCACTTTTACCTGTCATATTCTTGACCTCCAAGGACGATGAAATTGACGAGGTTATCGGCCTGCGAATGGGTGCGGATGATTACATCACCAAACCTTTTTCACAGCGCTTGTTAATCGAGAGAATACGCACACTTTTACGCCGCGAAGACATGCGCAAAACCCTTGCCACGAATGATGATAAAAAAACCGCGTCAGAAAATATGATTACACAAGGTGACCTTGTTCTGGACGATGACCGCCACTTAAGCAGCTGGAAAGGCAAGGCCGTTACATTAACGGTTACCGAATATCTTTTGTTAAAAGCCCTTGCCAAACGCCCGGGCATTGTTAAAAACCGTGATCAGTTGATCGATATGGCCTATGGCGAAAATATTTACGTTGATGACAGAACAATTGATTCACACATCAAACGCATCCGTAAAAAATTCAAACAGGTTGATTCAGAATTTGATAGTATCGAGACACTTTATGGCGTGGGCTATAAATACAAAGAAGTATAACGACTATCGCAATAGAAACGATAAGAATTGAGCAAAAGACGAAAACGCACAGGCAGCCTGACCATCCGGATTTTGGCTGTAAACCTTATTGCACCGCTTGTTCTTGTGGCGGGGCTGCTTTATCTTGGCCAATATCGTGACACGCTTATTGAATCCAAACTTGAAACATTAAAAGTTGAATCACAGCTTTTCGCCGGCGTGATCGCCGAAGGCGCAGTAGCGTCAATCGAGGAAAATGAAGGTTACCTTTACCGTCAGGCTGGTCACAAAAGCGTTCTGGTCAATGAATTATCAAGACGCATGGTTTTACACCTGAGCGAGGCCACCCATAACAGAGCCCGCCTATTCGATCATAATGGTGATCTTATTGTCGATTCTCATCGATTGATGGGGCCTGAAGGCCCGATTGATATTACCGCACTTCCACCGTTAACGCCGCCCACAGACGAACTGACTGAATATTTGCGCGCGGCGGTCAAATTATCGATGGAATATATGCCGACCAATACGACCTTACCATTATACAAACCTGTCTCGACAGATAAGCTGAGCGATCTGGAAGATGCATACCTGGCCTATCAAGACAGCGATACGGTCGCGCGTTCATGGCAAAATCATGACGGCGTCATTATCTTAACCGCGGCATCACCCGTCATTAAAGGTAAGAACCTGGTCGGCGTCATTTATTTAAGCAAAGAAGCCACCGATATCGAAAACTCAATGATCAAATTGCGCTCCGATGTCTTACGAATATTCCTTGCCGCCCTGAGCATTACGATTTTATTGTCATTATATCTGGCCAATGTCATAGGCCGGCCTCTGCGCAAACTGGCAAAAGCCGCCGAAATGGTCAGGCAAGGCAAAGGCGGACGCATTGATATACCCGATTTACGTCACCGCAATGACGAAATTGGCGAGTTATCCATGGCCTTGCATGATATGACGCGCGCCTTGCGTGATCGTATGGATACGATCGAAAAATTTGCCGCCGATGTCTCGCACGAGCTTAAAAACCCGCTTAGCTCCCTGCGTAGTGCCCTTGAAACGGTCGAACGTATTGATAGCGATGATGACCGCAAGCGCCTTATGCATATCATTCACCATGATGTGCAGCGTCTGGACCGTTTGATCAGCGATATTTCCAAGGCTTCCCGTATTGATGCCGAACTTGCCCGTGATGAGCTGGCCGCAGTCAATATCGACAGGCTATTATCGCAGCTTGTCGAAGCCAGAAGATCTCCGCTTATTCGCGTTGGAAAAGTCGCCAAAACCGGTAAAGAGGAAAACAATCTGGTGCTGCTCATGCCCAATGATGAAACTGGCAACGATGACAATGCCGATAAAGAAGAAGCACCAAACAAAAAACACATACAAGTCTTTGGCATGGAAGGGCAACTGGCGCAGGTATTTGATAATCTGATTACCAACGCCCTGTCATTTTCTCCGCAAGGAGAGAAAGTCACCATAAGACTAACCGAAGAAGAGGGCACCGTTACAGTTACCGTAGATGATAACGGGCCAGGTATACCGGAAAATAAACTCGAAGAAATATTTGAAAGATTTTACAGCGAACGACCAAAACACGAAGATTATGGTTCTCATTCCGGTCTGGGTCTGTCTATCGTCAGACAAATTATCACCGCACATAACGCAACCATTACCGCCGAAAACCGCAAGGGTGATAATGATAAAGTGATTGGCGCACGCTTTACCGTAACATTCAAGAGCCTGTCATAACGCAAAGGGGCATACTAGCCCGATGAATATTAAATCAAAATCACAAATTCATCCGCGCACACCACCGATAAAACCATACATACACCCTGTAAAATAGATGTCTTTATGTTGATTTGTACAGATAAACGCCTAAAAATAGGTCAGAAAATCTAAAAACACATAAAAACATACATAAATCAGGATATTTATATGTATTTTATATGAAATCATGAAAAAAAGGACGCTCTTTATACTAAAGAGACGCCCTTCTCTATTCAGGTTCAGGAGATGAAAAATAAAACCTCTGTAAAGGGTCGTTATGGGTACAAAACCATATCTTTCATTTTATTTTCATTATTCTTTAATCGTACCTTATTTTTCATATTAATGTCAAATTTGTATAAAATTTTATCTATTATTCTCAAAACGACAAAATGGCCAATCCTACCCCCTTGCTTTTGCATTTCATTACTATCATGATACGGATACAGGCTGTGGAATGTCCCACTGACAAACAGCTAGTATAGCGCCAACCCGATAAGAGGGATCATCAAAAATGTCCAGTAAACTGCCCAGCAACCAGATCATGATTGTTACAGGCCTATCAGGTGCAGGCATGTCCTCTACATTAAAACATCTGGAAGATTTTGGATATGAAGTTTTTGATAACTTCCCCCTTCATATGGTGAAACCTTTATACGAAGCACCGGAAAGTGCGCAGCACCCGATTGCTATCGGCGTTGACACACGCACACGTGGCTTTGATGCCGAATCGGTTCTGGCGATCTCCAAGGAAATTGGAGCAACACTGACCTTCCTTACTGCTGATGACAGTATCTTACTCAACCGCTTCACCGAAACCCGTCGCCGCCACCCTTTGGCGCAAGACCGCCCTGTGCAAGACGGCATCCGCAAAGAAATGGAAATCCTGCATGATATCAAAACAGAATCCGATATCATTATTGATACCAGCGAATTATCTATTCATGACCTTCGTCATACTCTGGAGGGCTATTTCAAGATAGGTCAGGAAGAACGTCTATCCATTACCATTATGTCATTTGGATTTAAACACGGCGTGCCAAGAGCCGCCGATATGGTTCTGGATGTCCGGTTCCTGAAAAACCCGCATTGGAAAACCGAGTTACGGCCATTGACGGGCAAAGATCAAGCCGTTGGTGATTACATAGAGCAAGACCCGCATTACGCCGAGTTCGTACAAAATACACAAGCGCTCATCAGCCCATTATTGCCATTATACAAAGATGAAGGCAAAAATTATTTCACCATTGCTATTGGCTGTACTGGCGGCAAGCACCGCTCCGTCTATACCGCAGAAAAACTCGAACCATGGCTGAAAGAACAGGGCTATAGCACGAATATCTTTCACCGTGACATTGAGCGCTAAAACAATTAGCTTAATTCCAAGAATCAGAGCAAAAAATATTCATTTTTTATGCCGATAGTGATCACGCCCATGCATGAAAAGTCATCACAAAAAATACGTTTTTAAGCAGAAAACCGACAATATCGAATCAGAAAATTTGACGTATTTGAGGAATTAATGATGAGAAATCAGTACATTGAAACATAGTTCTTCACACCATGACCGAAGCCAAAAACCATGCATTTCTCATAAGAGGAAAATATACGCAAAACAAAAAAATTAACAAGCTTTTATAAATGTTTTTTATATGGCAGTTACAGCCTCAATAGGAACTTTCATAAACGAAAGTCATTAGTTGAGTAAATCAGTTACGAGGTAATGTAGCATGGGTTTTAGAATACTGGGTCACCGCGGTAATGGCCGTACGGATAACGGGGATCTTTCGGCTGGTAAAGCGCCGGAAAACACCCTACTTTCTTTCGAACAAGCAATTGATAACGGGGCGCACAGCGTTGAATTTGATATTATCAAATCTAAAGACGGCGTGGCCATGGTCACACATAAGCCACAAATTAACGGCCAAAATCTAGCCGATCTGACGGCAGATGAAATCCAGAAAATAGATCTTGGCTATGGCCAGCATATACCAACGCTTGATGAAGCGTTACTGCTGATTATAAGCAAGCAATCTGATGATTCTGACAAAAAGCTGACAATCAATATTGACCTTAAAGGGCCCAATGTTAGCAGGGCCACAGCGGAGGTCATTAATCGATATACCGAAGAAGGCCTCCTTGATAACGAACAGATCTATTACAACGCCACTGATTGGGAAAAGTTAATAGCAGTTCGTTACTATGATTCCGACGCCCAGATTGTGCCTGTCTTAACGACAGGCTTTTTATTTGGCGAAGATAATGTTCAAAAGCCGGATTTCCATGTCGAAGATGATGTCAAATATGATCCCTATGCTATGGAAGCACTAATACACTTCATCAAAGAACACAGACCCACAGCCATAGATATGGTGCTAGCAGATATTCGTCAGGAAATGTTTGATCTGATGGATGAAAACGGTATTGGCTTAATCACCACACCAATCGGGCCAAAGCGCGAAGAAGCGGCAAAACGTATATTCAATATCGTTGCGATGATGGGTGAATACGCCCAAAAGAGCCCGATCTTCGTTGCAATGCGCACCGATGATATAGCGGAGGGCCGGATTTTGTCGGACAATCCGATAACGGACAGGCGAGAATCAATAGAACGTATCATGGGCGCTCCTTTTATAAAGTTATAGGGCGCCTTTTTTGTATCTGTAACTATTCAATTTCAATTATTTAACTTTAAGTATAGATCTGCGACTTGCCTCTAACGCTCTACCCACATATCGATCAATAGAATGATGATTAGCCGTTATGGCGCGCATACCACCCATAAAAATCTGCCCGCACCGGTTTAGTGGCAAGAGCAGATCTATATCGTTCCTACAAAGAAGCCGGACTTATATCTTTGGCGTATTCTTTGCGTTTGCTGTTACAGATGGCTGTGGCTGTTCAAAATATGGGTCAGAACCCGCATCAGCCAATTTCTCCAGACTTTTAATACTAAGCGTCATATTCAATATCCTCCGCTATAGTTAATATTGCATTTTCTTCACTTACACCGGCACCTTCGCTCAACGTATAGAAAATAACTTTACTCTTTTCATCTTCAGATAGGCGCGGGAACGGCTTATAAAGCATGCGCTTTTTTGTACCTGCACCAATTTCCATCAACTTCTGGTCTCCGTTTAAAACCGAAACCAAATTCATAACTTTCTTTTCGGAAAGATCGGCATCTTCCTCTTTATCCAGAACAGTATATTCACCAATCGGCTCATAGCGTTCTGTGTCCTGTTTTTTCAAAATCATAAATGACCCAGCCATAACGGGATTACGCCGGTATGTGTAATCGGTCTTTGCTGTAATAATATTGAAATCACTTAGTGTCATTGTGACACGCTCCTTTTTTGGATATCAAACTGACATGAAAACTCATAAATTAACTGTGTTCCGCTATTAAGATATGCCATAGAGTAGTTAACAAAAATTTAATCAGAGGCCTGTTTTGACTGAAAATCTGCCAAATAAATCCTGCTTTTGCCTTGTAAAACCACTCAACTCACTGATTCTACTCGGATGCATCGCAGCATGGATTTTTCTAACGCCCTTATTATCCCGCGCGCAAGACGCGCCGGACTGGCATTATCTGGGACATTTTTATGCCGAGCATCAAAGCTATGATACGGATAACCGCCAAAAACCAATTTTCACACGCGTTTATATCGATACCAAATCCATAGAAAAAATTGACTATCTGGATGGTCATCAAGCCGCGCTATATCAGTATACGATCCTCGAAGAATATGAGCGTTTACGCAAAATCGGGCAATTGATGCCCAAATATGCATCCAAAATACAATTCCTGAATTGTGAAGATAAAAACACAGGAACCGGACTGGTTAAGCTCTATGACATAGAAAATAACTTCCTGACACAAACCAGAACGATGCCGCCAACACTACGCCGCATCGCCGATGACACGATTGAGTACAAAATTTTCGAATATTTATGTTTTTAAAACCAGATATGCCCATAGGCAGCGGGAAAGAGCGCTTTTAAGCATTGAAAAATTCAATAAATCCTATAAACAGTAACACACATAATGAACACGGGCTTCGAACTGTCCGGAATACAAATTAAAAACAAGAGTAATAAACAAACGAGCAAAACGACTTTTAACGATAAAGAAGGACAATAAAATGACTGCCAAGCCACAAGCCGTTGATAACGACTATAAAGTAAAAGATATCTCACTTGCCGATTGGGGCCGCAAAGAAATTACAATCGCCGAAACAGAAATGCCCGGTCTTATGTCCTTGCGTTCGGAATATGGCGAAAAGCAACCATTGAAAGGTGCGCGCATTTCCGGCTGTCTTCACATGACAATCCAGACCGCAGTTCTTATAGAGACTCTGACAGCTCTTGGGGCAGAAGTACGCTGGAGTTCATGTAACATTTTCTCAACACAGGATCACGCTGCTGCGGCTGTTGCGGCCGCAGGCACACCTGTTTTTGCATGGAAAGGCGAAACAGAAGAAGAATATGAATGGTGTATTCACCAGACAATCAAGGGCCCAAATGGCTGGGTTCCGAACATGATTTTGGATGATGGTGCTGACCTGACAACAATCATGCATAAAGAATATGCCGAATTATTTGAAGATATTCGCGGCGTATCCGAAGAAACAACGACTGGCGTTCTTCGTCTATATGAAATGGAAAAAGCTGGCAAACTTTTATGCCCGGCCATTAACGTCAATGACTCAGTCACAAAATCAAAATTCGATAACAAATATGGCTGTCGCGAGTCACTTGTTGACGGTATCCGCCGTGCAACAGACGTGATGATGGCAGGTAAAGTTGCTGTTGTTGCCGGATATGGCGATGTTGGTAAAGGCTCTGCGGATTCACTGCGTAATGCCGGTTGCCGTGTTCTTGTTACAGAAATTGATCCGATCTGTGCGTTGCAAGCCGCTATGGAAGGTTACGAAGTTGTCACAATGGATAAAGCGGCAAAGCGCGCGGATATTTTCGTGACAGCAACCGGCAACAAAGACATCATCACAATTGACCATATGCGTGACATGAAAGACCGCGCCATTGTTTGTAACATTGGCCACTTTGATAACGAAATTCAAACAGAGCCTCTACGTAACTTAAAATGGCACAATGTGAAGCCACAAGTTGATGAAATCGAATTTCCTGATGGAAAGCGTATTATTTTGTTGGCTGAAGGTCGTTTGGTTAATTTGGGCTGTGCCACTGGCCACCCAAGCTTTGTCATGAGCGCATCTTTCACAAACCAGACTTTGGCACAAATCGAGCTTTGGAATAACCACGGTTCTTATGAGAAAAAAGTGTATGTATTGCCTAAGCACCTTGATGAAAAAGTCGCCAGACTTCATCTTGAAAAACTAGGCGTAGAACTGACGGAGCTTTCAAAAGATCAGGCCGATTACATTGGCATTGAAACACAAGGTCCGTTCAAATCTGACGCGTACAGATACTAAATATATGTCGTAATTTATTCCATGGCGGTGATTAACAACCGGTTCACCGCCATGGAATCGACCGATCCTGCATCACTATCAAATCGACAAATCTCCCTATTCCCTATAGTATTTCATATCAAAAGCAGCGTTAAAGCACTGCTATCCTTTCGAATACCAAGAGAAATTACACATGTCAGAAGAATACATCTTACGCGTTAGTTGCCCGGATCAACCGGGTCTGGTGGCCGCCGTTGCCAATTGCCTGCAAAAAAATGATTGCAATATCGAAGATGCCGCGCAGTTTAGCGATAAATTATCCGGCCGCTTTTTCATGCGCATTATATTCAGCATCCTAAGCGATGACCAAAAGGACGCCGATCGCTTTCAAAAAGATTTTGCCGTTATCGCCGACCATTTTGACATGACATGGTCTGTTCACCCACCAGGCGAAAAACCAAAAGTTCTCATCATGGTTTCAAAACATGATCACTGTCTGAATGACTTACTATATCGCTGGCGTACAGGACAATTACCGATCGAAATTACGACGATAGTCTCCAACCACGAAGATTTAAAACCCTTTGCCGATGATCGCGGCATCCCTTTCAAGCATTTGCCTATTACCAAAGAGAACAAAGCAGAACAAGAAAGCGCGCTAGCCGATATTGTAACACAAACCCAGACAGAGCTTATTATTCTGGCGCGCTATATGCAGGTATTATCTGATAGTTTCTGTTCACACTATCCAGGACGCATTATTAATATCCATCATTCATTCCTGCCCGGCTTCAAAGGCGCACGCCCATACAATCAAGCGTATCAGCGCGGCGTGAAGATTATTGGCGCAACCGCACATTTTGTTACGCCAGATCTTGATGAAGGGCCTATTATCGAACAGCAAACCGCCCGCGTAGATCATGCAATGGTTCCAGAAAAAATGCAGGTCTTGGGACGCGATACAGAATCACAGGTTTTGGCACGCGCAACGCAATATTATACGGAAAGACGTATTTTCCTTCATGACAACCGTACAATCATTTTGTAATCTATATAGCGTTTTATAAATTACAGGATATTTTGTAATATTCAGACAAAATACCAATCGACCAATTGAGGAATACCACCATGACAAAGAGCATTCTTACGCTAGCAACACTTATCGTAATGACACTATCTCTTGCTGCCTGTTCAAGCACATTTAACGGCGCTGGCCAGGATATCGAAAAAGCAGGTCAGAAAATTCAGGATACGTTCTAGGGCAATTCGCCTTACTGAACGCAATTCAAGCGGAGAACTTCTCCATTTTATAAGGGACGAATCCGGCAACCATATAACGGGTCGTCCCTTGAGTTTTTATCTGAATTTCTCTCTGAAGTGCCTCTTGATAAATTTTACAGATTTTTTCTGTCGTAATTTATTTATCCTGTGCCAGCTTCATTCTCTTCACATTTATAATGTTACAGAAGACAGAATGAATTATAGTATTCAATATGTTCGGAAAAAACTTCCTCAAACTCTTCACATCACGTGAAACCGAAATTGAAAAAGCCCGCCTTGAGGCATTCCTGAAGGCTGTGCCGGAGGAATATTGCGGCTGGATGAATGATGGCAGCATCGCCTATAGCCCCGGCTTTGCAAACTTGCTTGATTTAAACGAGATCGAAAATATCACCGATATCGAAGGAACTCTTAGTCCTGCAGATGCGGCAGTTCTCGAAGGGCTGTTCATGCGTCTTCAGGACAAAAAAGAACCGTTTGAGATTGATGTCCGCACAGCCAGCACAAACAAAACACTGCGCATGTCCGGCACAATCGGGCAAGATCGCGATCAAAGCCTGACCTATGATATTTTATGGATTCGCGACATCAGCGATGTCAAAAACCGATCTGATGAAAACGCCCGCAAATACGAAGATAGCGAACTGCATAGAACGCGCCTGCAATCTGCGCTGGATCAACTTCCCGAGGCCGTTTGGTTACGCGATGAAGATGGCGAGATCGTCTGGTGTAATAAATCATATGCCAGCTTACTTGATAGCACCCCGGCCAGCGTCATTGCCGATAAACAGGAAATATTACTGCGCCCCATGAAAAGACCATCGGGTAATGTAGCAACCACCACTAAAAAACTAGGCAAGGAACTGGCGCGCGAAGCCCTTGATACAAAAGAAAGCCAGACATCACTCGGCCATGCCATTCTGGGCGGAAAAAGACAGCTGGTCTGTGTTAAGGAAACCGTGACACTGGGCGGGCAATATACGCTCGGTATTTTAAAAGACATTACCCGCGAAGAAGAAATGCAGGAAGAGCATATCCGCAACGTCAGCGCGCATAAAGAGCTTCTAGAGCAACTCGCCGCAGCCGTCGTTATTTTCAATGTCGATCAAAAGCTCGAATTTTACAACTCGGCCTTTAGCCAGCTTTGGCAAATCGAGGAAAGCTATTTGAATAAATCACCAAAACTTGGTGATTTGATGGAAAATTTACGCGAGACCCGCAGATTACCAGAACAAGCCGATTTCAGAAGCTTCAAGCAAAGCTGGCTGAACATGTTTACCTCGCTTATCGATCCATATGAAGAAATGCTTTACTTGCCCGATGGCACGGCGCTTCGCATGTTATTCGTTCCCCACTCTATGGGTGGATTAATGATGATTTTCGAAGATGTTACAAGTCGCCTTGAACTTGAATCTTCGTATAACACCCTGATTGCCGTGCAAAAAGAAACGCTGGATAATTTACGCGAAGGCGTGGTCGTGTATGGCGGTGATGGACGTATAAAACTATGGAATCCGGCTTTTGCAAATCTGTGGAACTTAGCGCCAGAAACACTGGACGGCGAACCGCATGTCACAAAAATTATCGAAAAAATGAAAGCCAGGGTCGATGAATCCGAATGGGAAAGCGTCAAAGAAGAGCTATTAACCCAAAGCCTGAACCGCACCCCGCGCGATGGACGAATTACTTTGGCCGGTGATCATCTGATCGAATTCAGCACCATGCCGCTTCCCGATGGCCGTGTTTTGGTCACGCAGGTTGATGTGACCGACACAGTTCATGTTGAAAACGCCCTGCGTGAGCGAAATGCCGCCCTACAGGCCGCAGACCAGATCAAAGCGGACTTCCTGTCCAATGTGTCTTATCAGCTCCGTACGCCGCTTAATGCGATTATGGGCTTTGCCGAAATTCTGGCGCAGGAATATTTTGGCAACCTTAATAAAAAACAAAAAGAATATACGGACGGTATTCAAGAAGCCGGACAAAAGCTTATCCATCTTATTGATGATATTCTAGACCTTACCAGTATTGAGGCCGGTACGCTTGAATTGCAATTACGTACAATTTCACTCAACGACACTATTCAATCAATGTTTGATCTTGTTCGCGACTGGGCACGGAAGGAAGATATCGAATTTACGCTTGATCTATGCACCGAGGAAATACAGATTGAGGCTGACCAAAGACGTTTGAAACAAATTTTGATCAATCTGATTCGAAATGCAATCACCCATACACCGGCTGGCGGTAAAATAATCATCAAGACCGAACAAAAGAGCGATACTGCGTTCTTATACGTTATTGATAACGGTACAGGCATTTCCGAAGAAGACCAAAAACGTATCTTCTCGCCATTTGAACGCGCCAAGGATAGCCTGCGGACAAGCGCAGGGCTTGGTCTGTCTCTTGTGAAGAATATTATCAACCTTCATCACGGCAATATCACGCTTGAAAGCGAGCATAGCACAGGAACAAGCGTCACCGTGACACTTCCGGTTTCTGCCCCTGCTGCTATCCCTGTTTCTGCTGATCTCGCAGGGCAGAATGATGAAGATGCCAGCAAAAAAACAAAAACGACCAAAGCAAAAACCTAACGCTTTTTACCTGACCGGATAACTGTTCATTACAGGCACCATCACTGCGATATCTATTGCGGTGCAGCCTAAAAACCATTTGATACGCAGGCGTTCCTTCGCTCTAATATAAGCATAAAAAATATAAGCCAATTCAAATTTGGCAATATTACAGGGAGATAATGAATGTCTATTTATAATGCGGGTCTGGATAAAAACCAGGCCAACCACGTTGCGCTTACGCCTATTGGCTTTCTCGAACATGCCGCAACCGTTTATCCGGATCGTATATCCATCATTCACGAAACACAGAAATTTACATGGCAGCAAACCTATGCACGCTGCCGCCAACTTGCCGATGCCATTCAAAAACGCGGTGTTCAAAAACACGATACTGTCGCGATTATTGCCGCGAATGTACCTGCGCATATCGAGATGTATTTCGGTGTACCTATGGCAAAAGCCGTGCTGAATGCCTTAAATACACGACTTGATAGCGCCGCCCTTGCCTTCATGCTGGATCATTCAGAAACCAAGATCATCTTTGTCGATCGACAATTTGCACCCAAAATACAAGATGCATTGACCCGCATGAAAGGCCAAAAACCTATAGTCGTTGATATTGATGATCCCGCCTATGACGGCGATGAAGAATGTATTGGCGAAATTGAATACGAAGATTTCCTGTGTGAAGGTCGTGCCGATTTCAAATGGTCATATCCGGACGATGAATGGGAGCCTATCGCGCTGCATTACACATCCGGCACAACTGGTGACCCGAAAGGCGTTGTCTATCATCACCGCGGCGCATATCTGAATTCATTCGGCAATGTCTATACATGGAATATGCAGCGCCACCCGGTGTATCTTTGGACATTACCAGCGTTCCACGCTGGCGGCTGGTGTTTTCATTGGACGATCACCCTTATGGGCGGCACACATATATGTTTACGCAAGGTTGATGCTGCCAAAATATATGACCTTATCGAAGAACATAATGTAACGCATCTTTCAGCCGCGCCTATTGTGGTCAATACGATAATCCATGCGCCTGCCAATGTAAAAAGAACCTATGAGCGCACCATTCAGGTTATGATTGCAGGCTCGGCACCGCCAGCGGCTGTTTTAAAATCGATGGAAGCACAAGGATTTGCCGCAACGCATGTTTACGGCGCGACCGAAGCCTACGGACCTTGTATGTCATGCGAATGGAACGAAGAATGGGATATGATGGATGAGGAGGAACGCTCTGTTCTCAAAGCCCGCCAAGGCGTACGCTCGCCTGTTCTGGAGGATATGATTATTGCCGATCCCGATAGCTGTGAAGAATTGCCATGGGATGGGAAAACCATTGGTGAATGCCTGATGCGCGGCAATGTTATCATGAGCGGTTACCTTAAAAACCCGCAAACAACCGATAAAACCTTCGCTGGTGGCTGGTATCATACCGGCGATTTATGCGTACGGCATCCTAATGGCCATATCGAAGTTAAAGACCGTCTGAAAGATATCATCATTTCAGGCGGTGAAAACATATCCTCACTGGAGGTAGAAAGCGTCTTATATCGTCATCCGGCCGTTCTAGAAGCTGCCGTTGTTGCAAAGCATTGCGACAAATGGGGCGAAACGCCATGCGCTTTTATCGAATTAAAACAGGATGCACAAGGCACAACCACAGAAGAGATCATTGATTTCTGCCGTACGCATATGGCCGGATACAAAATTCCAAAGAGTGTGATTTTTGGACCCATTGAAAAGACATCAACCGGAAAAATCCAGAAATTTGCTCTGCGCGAAAGAACAAAAAGCATTTTAATGCCTTCAAGCGAAGAGCGCGCAACGCAGATAGCAAAAAGCAAAATAGATAAAACACAAGCAGCATAAGCGCATGAAATATAACGATAAAAAATACGTACACACAGGTACAGAGAGATATTGAATGCGTAATGATCTACCCTCCGGCAGAAAGCCTGAAGAGCAAGATAACACAAATGGACAAAACAACAGGCCACCACCGCGTCTTAAGCTCGAGTTTTCCAAAGCCGCAGATTATGACCGGATTAATGCGGCTTTTTCACCGCAAAGATTAAATATCATTGACCCACATGGTTATGTAGCCAAACGCCTACAGGATGATTTTAAAAAAGCCATCAATAATGGCGCGGCTGCGTTCCTGAGCGATGAAAACGACACAAGTATTGATAATGTGAAAGGTGTCTTGTTTTCCTATCATTACCCCGAATATAACGCCGCCGATGCCATTGAACAGACAGCAGAAAAGCAAAAAAGCCAAAGCAAACGATCAGAGCAAGAACAGGCAGAAGGGCCACAAGAAGCCATCGAAGGCACTCACGAATATAGCGAGTTTGGAAGTGCTGTATCATACCTTCCGGGCTTTGGTAGCGCTAAGCTTATTATGGCCGCACTCGCACTGAAGGAATGGTGGCACAATCCGCCGTCAGGAATGCTGTTTAACGAAATAGAGAATTCCAATCAGGCCTCAGGCAAGACCTATCGGGATGCTTTAAAATGGGAGACGGTGACCGACCCGGACGAAATAGCAAAGCTGTTTTCGGCCGGATACAAAAACGTCACCAGTGATAGCGGCCATGGTATTGGCAAGCCGCCACCCAAAGAGAAGTGGAAGGACAAGACCTTCTATTCCTTTACCGAACGCTCGCTTGCTATCCATGCGCGTATTTTGCTGGATTATATGGATGCTGGCGGTATCGCCAATAAACATACTGGTGAGTTTATTGACGTTGATTTCAGCGCACTTGCACAGGCCGGTTTAACGCGGAAGCGTATAGAGGCTCTTGCCACTGGCGAGACCTCAAGAAGCAAGCTTAATGCAATGATCACAGATTCACATGAAGCAAGTGAAAATGACGGGAATAAAAATGACGGGCCTGAAAATAATCCAGCCCCGCCACATAATAATTTTAAACCGCGCTAATTCAATATAACCGGCGCTCCGCCTTCACCTGATTACAAGCCAGAGATACTATGATCTTTCGGCCAAGATACTTTCCAGCCCAGATTGACTTTCGTACCAGCGCCAGCGGCAAGATCAATATCCCATTCCAGCAGACCTTTGACATCATCAACATCCTTGGCATAGCCCGATGTCGTATTATCAGTGATAAATTTCACTTCGATTTTTTCGTTCTGGGCTACTGGCACAGTATCCTGCACTACAAGCTTCACAGCATCTTTATGCAGGTTCTTGATCTCAGTAACGTGATGACGCTCTAGCGTATTATCACGCGCTATAACGCCAGCATCCTTGCGTTCGTCAATCAAAATATTGCGCTTCACACTGACCTGATCATCTACGCCAAAGAACAGGCTGTAATCTTCACCCGGACGAAGCATTGCGATATATGACTGGCCAACATATGCACCGTCACGGAACAAATTAACCTGTCCCGGCAATATAGGCGCTTCGCCTTTTAACACTGTCTCGGCAACAAGAAACGCCTCTGTGCTTATTTGTGGGCGTACATGGATTTGCAATTCTGATTCTGTTTCAAATGCACCAACCAGCAATTTGGTTTCGGTTCCATCAGATTTCACATCAGACGGGCCTGCGATTTTATATTCACTTACAAAACCGCCTGTCTCAATGGTCGCGGCCTGAAAGTTGACCTGACGTTCCATTGGTGCCGCTGCTACCTCCGCCATGGCATCCATCTCTCTGGCTTCGTCTTCGTATAGAGCCGCAGCTCCAGCGGCGAAATTCTGTGATTTTTTCATAGCCAGACCAGATGCCATCGGCGCGCGGCGACCCGGTTCCCAGACATTAACCCATTTCGTTGTCAAATTCGGTAATGAAGCCCCTCGCTGTGGCTGGGCTGTAGATAATTTAAGCGCTATATCGCCCCAATCTTCACCGGTGCTTTGACGAACCGAGCCATATTGTACCAACTCCAGATCACCTGTGCCTTTGGTACTAAGACGGGCATCATATAAAGGTTTCCATGTCGCGTTCGGTACTTGATATACAAGCTCGACCGTTAGGCGTGTCGGCGCAGCAACATCAACCGGAATAGTTACCTGAAGCGCGCTGCGCTGTCCGGTTCTAATCTGGCCCAGTTCATTACGCACAAGCTGCATTTCTTTATTAATCTCGCGCGTCTTGATATTTAGCTCTGTTTTCTTGGTTTCAATCTCGACAATGCCGCCATAGATCGTATCGGATGCGGATTGCCACTCACCTGTGTTCAGGCTCAATTTGGCTATTTCCTCATCACTGCGCAAACGCGCTTGTTTACCAAGATTATCCAGAAATTCTTTCTTTGCCTGTAACGCTTGCTGCTCGGCTTGAATATAGGTGACTTTATCTTGCAATGTTTGCAGTTTTTCCGTCAGCTCTTTCTCTTTTTCTTTGACCAGATCAAGACTATTCACGCGCTTATGGGATAAAGCACCAAATGTGACATCAGCTTTGGCCGATCCCTTTGCCCGAAGCGAATCGGGAAACAAAATAATCGGCAAATCATCAAACACAACCTTTTGCGCTCCGGCGGGGAGATCAACAACCGCACGTCTCGTTACTTCTGCTCTGTTAGAATAAA